>JBAUIQ010000278.1:0-2716 GCA_049683075.1 Pacificimonas sp. | reverse complement strand
ACAAGGTCTATTACAAGCACACAGGTTATCCGGGCGGCATTAAGTCGACGACGCCAGAGAAGATCCTTGAGGGTCGTTTTCCCGAGCGCGTGCTCACGAAGGCCGTCGAGCGGATGATCCCCGACGGACCCTTAGGTCGTCAGCAGATGCGGAACCTCCGCGTATTCGCCGGTACTGAGCATGATCACACGGCGCAGAACCCGGAGACGCTCGACGTCGCCGGCATGAACCGCAAGAATAAGGTGGGCAAGTAAGATGGCCGATGAGAAAAAAGGTCTCGAGGACCTGAAGGATCTGCAGAAGGAAGCCGCTGCCGAACAGGCCGCCGCCCCCGCCGAAGCGAAATCCGGTGCGGCCGCGACCGACACCGATGCCGCCGCCGATGCGCCCGCGCCCGTCGAAGTCGATGCCGCACCCCTTCGCGAGAAGCAGGTCGACGAATATGGCCGTGCCTACGCCACCGGTCGCCGGAAGGACGCGGTCGCACGTGTTTGGCTGAAGCCAGGCTCGGGAAAGATCACGGTCAATGGCCGCGACCAGGGCAAATATTTCGCCCGCCCGACGCTTCGCCTGATCATCAATCAGCCTTTCGAGGTCACTCAGCGCAAGGGGCAGTACGACATCGTTGCGACCGTCTCTGGCGGTGGGCTTTCCGGCCAGGCCGGTGCCGTGCTGCACGGCGTCAGCCAGGCACTGACCCGCATGGAGCCGGAACTTCGCGGCGTCGTGAAGGCCGCCGGGTTCCTGACCCGCGACAGCCGCGTCGTCGAGCGTAAGAAGTATGGCCGCGCGAAAGCCCGTCGAAGCTTCCAGTTCTCGAAGCGCTAAGCGTCTTCAATATCCAACGTATCAAGGGCGGGCCGTTCGACATCAGAACGGCTCGCCCTTTTTATTTTGGTGTCAGCCGACAATGCGCGGTCGGGGAGACCAGACCGGCGCTAGCCATTTTTTGACCGTCGCCAGTCGGCGTTCAGTCACGTGACCCAGCCCCATCGTGGCGACGACGATGCCCATAACGAGAAGCCAAAAATTAGTCGGCTCCAGCCGCCCAAATTCGAAGCTTCGCACCACCTGCAAAAGCGGTCGATGAAACAGGTAGATCGAAAAGGTGTAGGCGGCAGCAAAACGGACGGCCGGGCCAATCGCTCTGAGTGCGACAGCAAATCTGTGCGAAATCGCGCGAAACGAAATGAAATTCAGCGTAGCGAGAAGCCCGATAAGGTAGTCATAGGGAAAGACCGCGCTGTTCTGGAGGCCTTCCAGAGCAGGGTGGATGGCCACTATCGTTTCGCGTATTTCATCACGCAGCTGAGATACAGACAGAGCAATGAAGGCAACCAGGGAGATCATCCAGAAAACCCAGCCGACGATCTCGTTCCGAATTCGCAAACGGCCGTCGAGCGCAATCCAGACACCCAGCAGCCAGACTGGCGCGAGAAGCGCAATTAACGGGCCTGCGACAACAAAAATTCCAGCCAATAGTACCCAGCGCCAGCGCTTTGGACCGAACATGAAGGCGGCGAAGGCGACATAATACCAAGCCTCATAGACGAGCGACCAGTAGGGCGAATTTACGGGTGCGGAGGTGGAGATGCTCCAGACCTCGTTCAGCATGAATAGCGATCCGAGGGCATCGTAGACACTGAGATGTCCCGGATTGTTCAAGATCGGCGCACCGTTCATCTGCAGCCAAAATCCCACTCCGAAGCTAAGGAACAAGGCGGGGATGGCGACAGAATAAATCCGTGTGAAGCGAGCGAAGGCATAAGTGCTCAAGGTTTGATGGGGTTTCGCCGTACTGATCGCGATGACAAGGCCGGACAGCACGAAAAATAGCAGCACCGCTTCATTGCCGAACGACGCAAATACCGAACGCTCAGCGGCGAAACCATCGTTCGCCGCGTGGAAGATGACGACCAGGACGGCGGCGATGAATCTCAACATGTCGAGATAGATCGACGTCGCTTCGTCCAAAAAGGGCTGCGGGACCGGCCGCGGCCCGGTTTGGATCGATGACGGTTCGGCGACCATCTAAATGTCGAAGCCCCACGGGGCCCCCGAACCCTCGTGCGCCCGTCGGCCAGTCAGACGACGTAAGCCTCGCACCAGAGCCGGAACGCGCCGCTCGATCACGCCGGATTTGTGCGTCCAAAAGCGCGACCTCTCCAGCTCCTTCGCGAAAAGGTTGATCGCAATCGTCACGCGATCCCCTGGGCCAGCATGCGGTTCGACGCGGTGATGCTGCCAAGAGGGAAACAGCACGAACTGCCCTTCTTTAGGCACGTAGGCGTCGCCTCGTCCCCTCGTCTCGCTGCCAGTCGCAAGCGCAAGCCCGGTCCAATGGTTTTCGAGGATAAGACGTCCTTTGTCCTCGGCGTCCGGTGCAGGTTCGTCGATCCGCGCGTAGTAGCATCCGGACAGCTGCCAATTCATCTGGATGTGATCGTGCAGACGATTCAGCGCGCCGCCCGGCGGATTGACGTTTGCCCAGGCCTGTGTCCGCCAGGGCGCCTTCCGCCAATCAACGTCCACGCCGTTCAATTCGGCCACGGCCCGGTCGCAGCTATCGGCGATGAACGCCATCAACGCGGCCACTGCTGGGCTATCCCACGACGGCAGATCGACATCACTGTGCCAACCACCTTCGTTGGTCCGGTTGATCCCCGTGGTGGTCTCGCGCTTTCGCCGGATTGTATCGAGGAGCGAGGCCCGGTGG
>JBAUIQ010000277.1:0-3037 GCA_049683075.1 Pacificimonas sp. | reverse complement strand
CTCGAGGATCCTAAGACCGGTAAGCCGACGCGTGTCGGCTTCGAGGTCCGCGACGGCAAGAAAGTCCGTGTCGCGAAGAAGTCTGGCGAGGTAATCAATGGCTGATAAATATAAGCCGCGCATGCAGTCGATCTATGAGGAGAAGGTTCGTCCCGCCCTCAAGGAACAGTTCGGCTACAAGAACGAGCTCGAAGTGCCGAAGATCGAAAAGATCGTCCTTAACATGGGCGTCGGCAAGGCTGTCGACGACAAGAAGCACCTGAACAACGCGTTCGCCGAAATGACGCAGATTGCCGGTCAGAAGCCGGTGATCACCAAGGCGAAGAAGTCGATCGCAACGTTCAAGCTGCGTGAAGGCAACCCCATTGGCGTCAAGGTGACGCTGCGCGGAGAGCGCATGTGGGAATTCTACGATCGTCTCGTGAATATCGCGCTGCCGCGCGTTCGCGACTTTCGCGGCACGAACCCGAAGAGCTTCGATGGCCGTGGCAATTACGCCATGGGCATTAAAGAGCAGATCGTCTTCACCGAGATCAACTACGACCAGGTCGACCAGACGCGGGGCATGGACGTGATCATCACGACCACTGCGAACACCGATGACGAGGGCCGCGCGCTCCTGAAGGGGCTGTCCATGCCCTTCATCGGTCAGGACGACGACGAACAGAAGGCGGCGGCGTAATCGCCCTCGCAACCTAGGAAAGAGAGCTTAAGTCCATGGCGAAACTGAGTTCGGTCAACAAGAACGAGAAGCGCAAGCGCCTCGTCAAGAAATATGCTGGGCAATATGCCAAGCTGAAGGCCATTGCCGAAGACACGTCGAAAGACGACGACGAGCGCCTTATGGCGCGTCTGAAAATGGCGGAACTGCCGCGCAATGCGAACCCGACGCGGGTCCGCAATCGCTGTGAGCTGACGGGTCGTAGCCGCGGCTATTACCGCAAGTTCGGCCTGTCGCGCATCATGCTGCGCGAGCTCGGCAACAAGGGCCTGATCCCAGGCCTGACGAAATCCAGCTGGTAGGAAAGGGAGCAGCGATATGTCGATGACCGATCCGCTTGCGGACCTTCTGACACGGATCCGGAATGGCCAGCAGGCCAAGAAGGACAGCATCACGACGCCTGCGTCGAAACTGCGCCGCAATGTTCTCAACGTTCTGGAGCGCGAAGGTTATATTCGCGGCCACAGCGATGAGGATGTGACGGGGAACAAGACGTTCACCCGCATCGAGCTGAAATATTTCGAAGGCTCGCCGGCGATCCAGTATCTCCAGCGCGTTTCGAAGCCGGGCCGCCGCGTCTATTCGGGCGCACAGGACCTTCCGAAGGTCCGTTCGGGTCTCGGTATTACCATCGTTTCGACGCCAAAGGGCGTTCTGTCCGACGCGGAAGCGCGCGAGCAGAATGTCGGCGGCGAAGTGCTCTGCCAGGTCTTCTAGGGGAACCGACGATGTCACGAATTGGAAAACAGCCGGTTGCGCTGCCCGATGGTGTCTCGGCGAACCTTGCCGACGATACGCTGTCGGTGAAGGGTCCGAAGGGCGAACTCAGCATGCCGACCCGCGACGAGATCGAGTATAAGATCGAGGACGGCAACGTCGTCGTAACGCCGATGCGCAAGTCCGGTCGTCCCTTCTGGGGCATGCAACGTACGCTGGTGCAGAACCTCGTCACGGGTGTGACCGAGGGCTTTACCAAGGTGCTCGAAATCTCGGGTGTCGGTTATCGTGCGCAGTCTCAGGGTAAGAACCTGAAGCTGCAGCTCGGCTACTCGCATGACGTCGACTATGCGATTCCCGAGGGGATCGAGATCAAGACGCCGGATCAGACGACCGTCGAGATCAGCGGCATGGACAAGCAGCAGGTCGGCCAGGTCGCCGCCGAAATCCGCCGCTGGCGCAAGCCCGAACCCTATAAGGGCAAGGGCATCAAATATCGCGGCGAATATGTGTTCCGCAAGGAAGGCAAGAAGAAGTAATATGGCACAGAAACTGTCTTCCTTCGCGCGCCGTCGGCGTCGCGTCCGCAGCGCGCTTCGCGCCAAGGGCGGCCTCAAGCCGCGCCTCAGCGTGCACCGCACCTCGAAGCACATCTACGCTCAGGTCATCGACGACGAGCAGGGCCGCACCATCGCGTCAGCCTCCTCGCTCGAGAAAGATGCGAAGGCGAATGGCGGTGCGACCGTCGACGCCGCCGCCGACGTCGGCAAGCGCGTCGCAGAGCGCGCCAAGGACGCTGGCATCGGCCGCGTCATCTTCGACCGTGGCGGTTTCATCTATCATGGCCGCGTCAAGGCGCTGGCCGATGCCGCTCGTGACGGCGGACTGGAGTTCTAATCATGGCTGACGAGAAAACACCGACGCCGATGGCCGTAGAGCCGACACCGGGCGAGGCGCCGCCCGCAGCAACCAATCCGCAGGGAGCACCCTCAAACGAGCGACCGCGCGGTGCTGGAGGCCCTGGGGGCTCCGGTGGTGGACGTGGTGGTCCCGGTGGTGGACGCGGTGGCCCGGGCGGCGGTCGAGGTCGTGGCGGTCCGGGCGGTGGTCGCGATAACCGCCGTGGTGGGCGCGACAACCGTCGTGGCGGCCGTGGCGGCGACGACACTGGCGAGGACTTGATCGAGAAGCTGGTGCACATCAACCGCGTCTCGAAGACTGTGAAGGGCGGTAAGCGCTTCGGTTTTGCCGCGCTCGTCGTCGTCGGCGACGGCAAGGGACGAGCCGGTTTCGGTCATGGTAAGGCCCGCGAAGTGCCGGAGGCCATCAACAAGGCAACGGCGGCGGCCAAGAAGGCCATGGTTCGCGTTCCCCTTCGTGACGGTCGCACGCTGCACCATGACGGCTATGGCCGCTTCGGTGCAGGCAAGGTGCACGTCCGTTCCGCGCCGCAGGGTACCGGCATCATCGCCGGTGGTCCGATGCGCGCCGTCTTTGAAAGCCTCGGTGTTGCCGATGTTGTGACGAAGTCGGTAGGAACGTCGAACCCGTACAACATGATCCGTGCAACCTTCGAAGCGCTGGCCGACCAGTCCAGTC
>JBAUIQ010000276.1:0-8294 GCA_049683075.1 Pacificimonas sp. | reverse complement strand
AGTCGGGATCGAGCCCGGCTTTTGCTGCCTTTGCTTGCGTTCGAAGCGCCTCACCGCCCGCGACCATCGCGATATCGAGCTCACCGTCCCCAACCTGCTGTGCAAGGACGTTCACCAGCATCTGCGGCGTATTTCCGCCCACCGGGCCGTAAATCAGTTCGCGCGCGCTGATGCCTGCTCGCTTCGCGATCGACCATGGCAGGTTCTCATATTTGCCGAAGGGTGAAGCGAAAGCGTCGCCGCTCGAGTCTGCAAACAGCCGGATAACAGCGAGGGCGTCGAGCTCCGTTTCGGCTGCGACGCCAGCGTCGTCGAACGCCTTCCTAACCGCCGACGCGATTAGGTCGGCGGGCGAAAGGCCATTGGCAGGATTGTCCTCTCGACCGACGACCTGCGCCGCGCCGACCAGACACGGCGTTTTCGGTTCGATCATATCCACCTTTCACCTGATCGACGCGCGAAACGCGGCCAGGACTGACTTTCAGAATTTAGCGTGTCGGACTTACATCGCCCCCTGACCCACGGTCTTGCGCGGCGGCACTTCGACGCTCGCACTGTTGTCCGCGTGCTTCTTGTATTCGAGCCGCGCGATGGTGCGGTTGTGCACTTCGTCCGGGCCGTCGGCGAGGCGCATGGTGCGCATCGACGCGTATTGGCTGGCAAGCCCGAAGTCCTGGCTGACGCCACCGCCGCCATGCGCCTGGATGGCATCGTCGATGACCTTCAGCGCCATGTTCGGGCCGGCAACCTTGATCATCGCAATCTCGGCCTTCGCCGCCTTGTTGCCGACCTTGTCCATCATGTCGGCCGCCTTCAGACAGAGGAGGCGGTTCATCTCGATGGCGGTGCGCGCTTCGGCGACACGCTGTTCCCAGACGCTGTGGTCCGCGATGCGCTTGCCGAAAGCTTCACGGTTCAAGAGGCGCTTCACCATCTTCTCGAGCGCGCGCTCGGCGCCGCCAATGGTGCGCATGCAGTGATGAATGCGGCCAGGCCCGAGGCGGCCCTGCGCGATCTCGAAGCCGCGACCCGCCCCGAGAATGATATTCGCCTTCGGCACGCGAACATCCTTCAACTCGACCTCGGCATGGCCGTGCGGCGCGTCGTCATAGCCGAAGACGTGGAGCATCCGCTCGATATTCACGCCCTTCGCATCAAGCGGAACGAGAACCTGCGACTGCTGGCTGTGACGCGGCGCATCGGGGTCGGTCTTTCCCATGATGATCGCGACTTTACAGCGCGGATCGCCGACACCGGATGACCACCATTTGCGGCCATTGATGACGTAGTGGTCGCCATCTTCTTCGATGCGCGTTTCGATGTTTGTCGCGTCCGACGATGCGACGGCGGGCTCCGTCATCAGGAAGGCAGAGCGGATCTCTCCGTTCGACAGCGGCACGAGCCATTCGTCCTGCTGCTCTTTGGTGCCATAGCGGGCCAGCACTTCCATATTGCCGGTATCGGGCGCGGCGCAGTTGAAAACCTCGGACGACCAGCCGACGCGGCCCATCTCCTCGGCAAGCGGCGCATATTCGAGGTTCGTCAGCGGCGTGCCCGAAAATTCGAAATGATGCACCGGTTCGCCGCCATGGGTCGGCGGCACGAACATGTTCCAAAGACCGGCTTCTCGCGCTTTCGGTTTAAGTTCCTCGATGACGGGGATGACTTTCCACCGCTCGCCCTCGGCGTCTTCGGCTTTGTAGCGGTCCTCATTCGGATAGATGTGCTCGTCCATGAAGGCGCGGACGCGGTCGATCATGTCCTGCGTTTTTTCGGAATAGTCGAAGTTCATGGCGCGTAGCTCCCGTGGCGATCTTGATGTGTGTGAGACCATAAGCAGGTACGGGGACCGCGGCTCTTGTCTAATCGGGGAGGGGCGGCGGCTTGGCGCAGGGCGAATGCATGTCTATATTTGGGACATGAACCGCGTCCGCCTTGGATTTACCGGACTTGCCGTCGTCTTTCTTTTGGCGCTGCTGATCGCGGCGTTGACGGGGCCTAACCGACCGGCGGTCGAAACGGCACCAAACGAAACGCTTGCCACGTTGGGCGTTGCGCCGGGTTCCGAAGAGGCGCAGCGCGACACTGACGAGGATCAGCCGGTCCCAGTCCCAACTCCTGCGCTGCCAGTCGACCCGCTTCCCTTGCCAGCCGATGAGCCGCTCGACGAGTTGCCGTTGCAGACCGACGGCGAATTGACCGAAATCTAAGCGTCGGTAATTGCTTGCCGCCGCCCGTTGCCACACAGACTTATCCACAGGCTAGCTTCGTCGCCGTCGGCGTGCCCGCCTGTCGTTTCGCATCCGGAATCCGCCTATTTTCCAACATGATCCGCTCTAGAACCTAATTTCTCCACGAATCTCCATTGCGAACCCATGATCGCCCATGTAGGAAATTTCCACATGGCAACGGTGATCCGCATGTCGGCCTGAAGGTCCGCCGCCCGCAGGAGGGGCGTCCATCTTCATTCGGCTTTGCGGATCTCTGGCCTTGACGCTGGGGACGAGGGAGCTGAGCGAGCGGGTGGAAGGGCCGGATTTTCAAGGCAACTTCATAAATGGGGTCGACGCGAAGGGTCGCGTCTCCATTCCGGCTGCCTATCGCGACATTATTTATGACCGCTCTCACGAGCGCCGCGTCGTCCTGATGCCGCATCGTGGAACGATGGATTGCATCGTCGGCCACGACACCAGTTTCATGAAGGAAATCGCACGCGCGCAAACCGAGCGTTACAGCGCCGACGATGTGTCGGAGGAGGCGGAGCGGGCGCGCATGCGGGCGTTCGGCCTCACTCACAATCTGCCTTACGAGGAAGCGGGTCGCATCATCCTGCATGAGGATCTGCGCGACTATGCGGAGATCGAGGACAAGGCGCTGTTTTTCGCGGTGGGCAAAGGGTTTCAGATCTGGAATCCGGAGCTGTTCATCGAGGGCATTAAGGATAGCGAGCCGAAGGTCGCGCGGATGATCCAGCGGAAGCTCGACCGCGCGGTGAAGAAATGAGCGACAGGCTCGACCCGAGGCATGAGCCGGTGCTGCTGGCCGAGGTGTTGTCTGCGATCGGCCCGTTGGACGGCGCGACCGTGGTAGACGGCACGTTCGGCGCTGGCGGTTATGCGAAGGTCGCGCTGGCAGCCGGGGCGGCACGCGTCTTCGCGTTCGACAAAGACCCCGATGCGATCGCGGCAGGGCATGCATTGGGTTTCGACGGCCTTACATTGATCCACGCCAACTTCGGCGACATGGAGGCCGAACTTAAAATGCGCGCCGTCGATACGGTCGATGCGGTCATGCTGGATATCGGCGTCTCGTCGATGCAGCTCGACCAGGCCGTCCGCGGCTTTTCGTTCCGGGAGGATGGCCCACTAGACATGCGCATGGCGCAAGATGGGCCGAGCGCGGCAGATCTCGTCAACGCGGCTGATGAAACGGCGCTTGCGAACTTGATTTACGACTATGGCGAAGAACGCGCATCGCGTCGCGTGGCGCGAGCGCTCGTGGCCGCACGCCCGCTCACACGCACGCAGGAGGTGGCGGAGATCGTGCGGAAGGCGGTCGGGCAGCGCCCGGGTCAGAAGATCGACGCCGCGACGCGGACGTTCCAGGCGCTCCGGATCGCGGTCAATGATGAACTCGGCGAACTTCGTGCTGGCCTCGCGGCGGCTGAAGCAATGCTGGTACCCGGTGGACGATTGGCAGTGGTCAGTTTCCATTCACTCGAAGACCGGATCGTGAAACGCTTTTTAAAGCAGCGGTCCGGCGGCGATGCGGCTGGCTCACGTCACGCGCCGCCCGTCGCGGCAACGGCGGCAGCGAGTTTCGAACGTCCGGCCAAGGCAGTGAAGGCGGGCGTGGCGGAGACATCGCGCAACCCGCGTGCGCGATCGGCGACGCTGCGCGCAGCCATACGGACGACGGCCCCGGCATGGGGCGACACAAAGGATGATGGCGGGATGCCAATCGGACGAGGAGAAGCGGCGTGATCAGGATGACGAACATCGTGGCGGGACTGGTAACGATCGGTGCCGGGCTGGGGCTCTACATGTCGAGCTATGCCGTTGCAGCAGAACGCGACCGGATCGAGGCACTGGAGGTTGGCATCGCTACCGATCAGGCTGCGATCGAGCGATTGCAGGCGGAACTTGGCGTGCGAGCCAGCCTGACACGGCTCGAAGAGATTAATGCGAGCGTTTGGAACCTGAAGACGCCAAGCCCGGTGCAGATCGTCGGCGGACCGGTCCAGTTTGCGAGCTATCTGGAGCCTGAAGACGAAGCTGTCGGTAAGGTGATGCACGCGGTCGTTACCGATGATGACAGCCGCACCGACGCGTCGGACAACGCGGTTGTTCTCGCGGCGACAGCGCCTGAAGCGGAAAGTGAAGCCACTGCGGTGGCGCAAGCTCCGGTTGAAATCGCCAAAGCTCCCTCCAAGGTCGTGTTGGCAGAAGCGGTTCCCGCACCTGCACCCGTTCAACTGGCAGCGGTTCAAACGGACGCTGCACCGGTCCCGGACCTGTTTAGCGATGATTTTGTCGGCGACATCCGCGCGGCGGCACAGCTTGAGCAGGCAGGATTTCAGAAAGTCTCGCTACGGTGAGCCCAGCCGCGCTCCGCACGCTGCGCATTCAGCTGGCTGGAAAGCGCCAGCAGCAGATGAAGCGCGCGCGGCAGCGGATTGCGGTCGTCATGGTCGTTTTCATGCTGGCGCCGCTCCTGACCGGTGCGCGCCTTCTTGAGCTGGCCGTCAGCGATAACGGACCTGGCGGGCGGTCGGCAATGGTATGGCAGGGCGTGCAGCCACGCGCGCCGATCGTCGACAGGAACGGTAACACGCTCGCGCGCAGCTTTGAGGCCTTTTACCTCGCCGCGCGCCCGCACCAGCTTGTGAACGATCCATCGGACCTCGCCGAAGATATCGCGGCGATCATCGGCGATATCGATCCGGCGGATGTCGAAGAGGACCGGACCGCGCGCGGCAAATGGCGTTACATCCGTCGCCGGGTCCAGCCCGCCGACGCGGTCGCCCTGAAGGCGCTTGGCGAACCCGGACTTGAAATCGGACGCGAGTGGGAGCGGGTCTATCCGAACCGCGAACTGGCCGCGCATACCGTCGGCTACACCAATCATGATGGCGAGGGGCAGGCCGGGCTAGAGCGGCAGCTCGAAGCCCGCCTGTCGGATCCGCAACTTGCGGATCGCCCCGTTGAGCTTTCGCTCGATACGCGCGTGCAGCACGCCCTGGTCCAAGAGCTGCAGGCGCAGATGGACAAACATAGCGCCATTGGCGGCTCGGGCGTCGTGATGGACGTGCACACGGGCGAACTGATCGCGCTGACTTCGCAGCCCGTTTACGACCCGAATGCGGCGGGGCGCGAGAGCCTCGACGCGCGGTTCAATCGCGCGACATACGGTGTTTACGAGCTAGGATCGACGTTCAAGGCTCTTACCATCGCGATGGCACTCGACACCGGTACGGTGACGTCGATGGCGCAAGGCTATGACGCGACACAGCCTTTAAAAGCGGGCCGTTTTCGGATCCGGGATTTCCACGCAAAGAAGCGGTGGTTAACGGTTCCCGAAATCTTCATGCACTCGTCGAACATCGGCACCGCGAAGATGGCCGTTGAGATGGGGCCGGAAACGCAGCGGGATTACCTCCGCGCACTCGGCATGATGGACCGGCCGCCGCTGGAACTCGCGGAACGCGGGCATCCAATTTATCCTGACCCGTGGGGCGAAGTCTCCACCATGACAATCTCATATGGGCACGGCATTGCCGTGACACCATTGCATCTCGCCGCCGCCTATGCCGCACTTGTAAATGGCGGGACGTATCGAGAGCCGACGCTGTTGAAGCTGGGTCCGGATGCGCAGCCAATCGGTCGCCGTGTCTTCAAAGCCGAAACATCGCGCGAGATGCGCAAGCTGCTTCGCCTTGTTGTTGCGGAAGGCACAGGCGGAAAAGCGGCTGCCGAAGGCTATCGTGTTGGCGGAAAGACCGGCACGGCGGACAAGCCGAAAAATGGCGGCTATGACCGACGCAATCTTGTGACAACCTTCGCCGCCGCCTTTCCAATGGATGATCCACGCTATGTCGTCATCGCGATGCTCGACGAGCCCAAAGCGACAAAGGACACCCATGGCTATGCGACGGCAGGCTGGACCGCCGCGCCCGTGATCAGCCGCGTGGTCAGTCGCATCGCACCAATTTTGGGCGTCGACCCGAGCGACAAGCAAGACATCGATTTAGCCCCGCTCCTCGCGCATGTCCGTGAAGCCAACGGAGCCGAGGGCTGATGAGGCTTGGAAAGTTACTTGGCGACGGGAACGACGCGAACGTGACTGGCTTTGCCATAGATCACAGAAAGGTCGCGCGCGGCACGGTTTTCGGCGCGTTCGAAGGTGCGCGCGTCAACGGCGAGGACTTTATTCCGGACGCCATACGGGCAGGCGCTGCGGCCATCGTTGCTCGGTCATCTGCGAAGGTGGAAGGTGCGGTTCACATTGCGGCGAGGGAGCCGCGTCGAACCTTCGCACAGCTGGCCGCGCAGTTCTTCGGCCCGTTTCCAGAAACGACCGTCGCCATCACCGGCACGAACGGCAAGACCTCGACCGCGGAGCTGGTTCGCCAGCTCTGGCGGTTCTCTGGACATCCCGCCGCCAGTATCGGGACGCTCGGCGTCACGACGAACAAGGGTCAGGTTCAGACCGGGCTCACGACACCGGACATCGTCACTTTCCTATCGAACATGGCAGGCCTTGAGCGCGAGGGCGTCACCCACGCCAGCTTCGAGGCGTCAAGCCACGGCCTCTCGCAGTACCGCACCGAGGGGTTGCCGGTGCGCGCGGCGGCGTTCACCAATCTCAGCCGCGATCATCTCGATTATCACGGCACCATGGAGTCCTATTTCGAGGCCAAGGCGCGGCTGTTCAGCGAAGTGGTCGACGAGGACGGCGCGGTCGTCGCTTGGACCGACGATCCGATGTCGGCGAAGGTCGTCGAGATTGCCGAGGCCCGAGGACTTCGCCTTCTGACCGTCGGCAAAACCGGATCGACATTGAAGCTGTTGAAGCAAGAGCCGACCCACCTCGGACAGACGCTGACAATCGACGCGGATGGCGAGAGCTTCGTTATCAAGTTGCCGCTTATCGGCGCATATCAGGCCGCGAACGCGCTCGTGGCCGCCGGGCTTGCCATCGCGACCGGAGCGCCAACGGGTGAAACGCTCTCGAACCTGGCCCGCGTCGTACCGGTGAAGGGGCGCCTCGAGCGCGTGGCGCTATCGCAGGCTGGGGCTCCGATTTACGTCGACTACGCCCATACACCCGACGCGATCGGTGCTGCCTGCGATGCGCTCCGTCCGCATACTAACGCTGACCTGCATCTCGTTTTCGGTGCTGGCGGCGACCGGGATCAGGGAAAGCGTGGCCCAATGGGGGCGATTGCGTCGGAAAAGGCAGATCGCCTTTACGTGACTGACGACAATCCGCGCGGTGAAGATCCCGCGCTGATCCGAGAGGCGATCATCGCCGAAGCGTCGCGTGCGGAGGAGATCGCCGACCGCCGGACTGCGATTGCTGCTGCGATATCGGCGGCGGGACCGGACGACGTGGTTTTGATTGCTGGAAAAGGGCACGAGCAGGGCCAGATTGTCGGTGATCAGGTTCTTCCCTTCGACGATCTGGCGGTCGCGCGGGAAATGGCCTCGTGAGCCTTTGGACGGCGGCCGAGATCGCCCGCGCAACTGGCGGAGAGGCGAGCGCCGAGTTTAACGTGGATGCCGTCACCTTCGATAGTCGTGAAGTCATTGGCGGGGAGCTGTTCGTCGCGATGAAAGGCGAGGTCACTGACGGTCACCGCTTCGCAGCTTCAGCCATCGAACGAGGCGCTGCCGGGATCCTCTGCTCCGAACCTATCGATGCTCCGCATGTGCTTGTGGACGATGGTTTGGCAGGCTTGCAAGCGTTGGCTCGGGAGCGCCGTGCTGCGGTCGATGCGACCATCATCGGTGTGACAGGAAGCGTCGGTAAGACGAGCGTGAAGGAAGCGCTGCGTCTAGCGCTGGGCGAGGTGGCGCCGGAACGATCACATGCGTCGGTAAAGAGCTACAATAACCACACGGGCGTTCCGCTTTCGGTTGCGCGAATGCCGACGGATACACGCTTTGGCGTCTTCGAGATGGGCATGAATCACGCCGGGGAGCTGTCGGCACTTACGCGGCTCGTGCGCCCACATGTTGCCGTCGTTACCGCGGTCGCCTCGGCACATCGGGAGTTCTTCGACAGTGAGGAGG
>JBAUIQ010000275.1:0-2182 GCA_049683075.1 Pacificimonas sp. | reverse complement strand
CCTCAACATCGTGCTGACGGTCGTGTTTTACGCGCTCTTCCCGATCCTGTTCCCCCTGTTCCTCCTGCCTTCAAGCGGGGTCGCCGCGCTGAAGGGCTATCTGACCGGATTCTTCTATCTCGCCGCATGGGGACCACTGTTCGTCATCCTGCACATGGTCATGTCACTAAAGGCGGCTGCCGATATCGGCGCGACGGCGAATGGCGGTCTGACGCTCGCTAGCGTCTCGGGCATCGCCGATACGAACAATGACATCGGCGTGCTCGCTGGGTTTCTCGTCGCGTCAGTGCCGTTCCTTGCTGCCGGGATGGCCCGCGGCGCGATGGCGATTTCGAGCCAGGCCACCTCCTATCTTGCGCCGTCGCAGAACGCAGCGGAAGAGGCTGGCCGCGAAGCCGCGACCGGCAACATTTCCTCCGGCAATCTCGGCCTCGAGAACCAGACGGTCATGACGCGGCAGTTCGGCCAAGCAAGTGTCGCGCCCGGCTATATGGGCGGCGCGGGCGTGCAGTCGTTCCGCAATGACGACGGGTCGGTCGCCAGCCGTTATTCGGGTGCGAGTACTGTCGACCAGTCCGGCGCGCTCTCCAATACCGAATATAGATTCGGAACATCGAAAGGCTTTCAGGAATCGATCTCCGCGCAATCGGAGAGCTATTTCGACCGGGGCAGTCAGCTGTCGAACCGCGCCAGCGAGAGCTTCTCGTCCGGTCTCTCGAAGTTCAATGCGTTGCAGGACTACACGGCGTCATCCGACAGTCGCGGCAGTTCCACGGGCGTCGCCAACCGTTCGGCGTGGCAAAGCGCCGCCGATCAGGTTGACCGCTTGTCGGAAGACCTGCGGCGCGGGTCAGGCCTTAGCGCGGAAGACAGCCGCGCACTCGCGACCTCGGCATTCGTCAACGGCGGCCTCGACACGGGACTCGCTACCAATGCGCTCGGGTTCGGGCGGACGGGTGCGTCGGTCGGTAGTGGCGGACGTATGGAATATAGCGACGGCGAGCGCGTCGTCGGCTCGAACCAGATCGACCGCGCTGTTGCGCTCGCCAATCAGCGCAGCAGCTCGCAAAGCTGGACGGAAACGCGCGATGCCTGGGCAAACGCAACATCGTCGAGTGAGGACCAGCGGGTCCAATCGCTCGCGTCCGGCGTTCGCGCCAGCTACGACGAAGCGCGGCAGATCTCGCGCGATGCCACTGAAAGCTACAGCGAGGGCGAACGCTATCAGGAAGCGGCGCGGCGGATCGAGCAGACAGGCTACACGGTCGACGGGCAACTCACGCAGCAGTTTGTGGATTTCGTGAGCGATCAGCAGCGAACGCACGGTGCGCTCGTCCCGCATGGCTGGAATCCGACGCAGGGCCGCGCGCAAACCGATGCTGAACGCGGTGATGAAGCGTTTTGGATGGAGAAGTTCGAGGGCGAACGGCTGAACAGTGTCGTCGATACGTTGGTTGGACCGTTGGAACGACCTTCGGCGGTGGGACTGGTGGGTCCGTCGGTCACTATGCAAAGTGACATCACGGCTGGAGGCAGAAGTCTGCTTGAGGATGTTGCTGGCTCCGGTCCGGCAGTGGATGTTGGTAGCCGTGCCGACGATGTCGAAGCTCGGCGGACATATGTTCGCGGTGGGCAGGGCTATGTTGAAGGTCGCATCGCGCAGGCGGACGCTAAAAGAGAAAAGGTGGAAGAGAAAGTCAAAGGCGGCGCGGAGGAAATTCTGGAACGGTCCGTGCCAGACTTTAAACCATCCAGAGATATTCCCGCTTTTCTGAACGGCGAAAACGCTAAGAATTAGCCATCTCAAAAATAAGAAGGGCGGAAAGTGCGATCACTATGAGAGCTGCTGCGAAATACCATATATATCGCAATGGCATTGAGCGCTCCTCAAGGAAGCCGGTAAGCTGACGGTTCTGGATTGCCTTATCCAAATCAGCAAGACCTGAATATTCGGGCGGAGATTGTTCGGCTTTGCTAGCAGGTTCAGCTTGTAACTGCTCCAACCGAGCATCTGAAGAGCTTGTCTCGACGTCTGGTTGTTTTTGATCGGTCATTTTGCGTTTCCGTTCTGCCATTTTCTTAACAAGCTTCGGAAGCACCATAAACCCTCCAGAAGCTCAAAAACTATTCAGCCGCCTCCCCTCTATCAACGCGTTAGGGATGTTCGAATGAGGATTTTTGG
>JBAUIQ010000274.1:0-7220 GCA_049683075.1 Pacificimonas sp. | reverse complement strand
GGTGTCTCCACCCAGTTGCCATCTTCCCAGTGCCGCGCGGGTGCGGTCACCTCGCGAATATTGATTTCCGGGTTGAAGTTCGTCGCGAACGCCTGGCCGTGATCGCCGCCATTGCAGTCGAGGATGTCGAGCGTGCGGATGCCGTTCAGCTTGTGCTTCCTCAACCAGGTCGCGAACACGCTCGTCACACCGGGATCGAAGCCTGATCCAAGCAAAGCCATGATACCGGCTTCGCGAAACCGCTCCTGATAGTCCCACTGCCATCTATATTCGAAGCGGGCCGTATCGCGCGGCTCGAAATTGGCCGTATCCAGATAAGGCGTGCCCGTCGCGAGGCAGGCCTCCATCAGGTTCAGATCCTGATAGGGCAGGGCGAGGTTTACGAGAACGTCGGGTTCTACCGCCTCGATCAGCTTCGTCGTCGCGCCGATGTCGTCGGCGTCGATCTGGTGCGTTGCAACGGTCTGCCCCGTGCGCTCTTTGACCGACGCTGCAATCGCGTCGCATTTTGCCAGCGTCCGGCTGGCCAAAGTGACCTTGCCGAAGATATCGGGGTTCATGGCCATCTTGTGGACGCAGACGGACGAGACGCCGCCCGCGCCGATGACGAGAGCGTGGCCAGGGATGGGCATGGAAACTTCCTTCGGACTCAGGTCTGGCGAAACATCCGGACGACATCATCGCGCTCGGACGGCTCCCGGGTCTCAATGTAAAGACTGGCCATCGGTTCATCGTCAACGATAACGGTCTCCGACTCGCCAAAGCCGTTGAACGCCGTGCGCATGGCCGCGCCATAGGCCCCAAGCATCCCGATCTCGATATAGTCGCCAGCCTTCACGTCGCCGGGAAGGGCGAACGGTCCCGGCATATGGTCGATGTCGTCGCAAGTCGGACCGAAGAAGGCAAAGTCCTCCAGCGGTGCGTCCGTTGCGCTCGCACGCGCCAGCCGAACCGGGAAGCGCCAGCCGACATGCGCGGCGTCGAACAGGGAGCCGTAGGCACCGTCGTTGACGTAAAGCGTTGAACCGCGCCGCTGTTCGACCCGCACCAGAACACTCGCATATTCGGCGCAGAGCGCGCGGCCGGGCTCGCACCAGAGTTCCGCCGAATAACTGATCGGCATGTCTTCGTAATCGCGGTCGATGACGTCGAAGTAAGTCTCGAGCGGGGGCGGGTTCATGCCGGGGTAGACGCTTGGGAAACCGCCACCGACGTCGACGATGTCGACTGTCACGGACGCCTGAGAGATGGCGCGGCGGGCAAGACGGATTGCGTCGGCATAGGCATCGGGCGACATGGCCTGACTGCCGACGTGGAAGCAGATGCCGAGCGCATCGGAGGCTTGCCTGGTGGCCATGAGGAGCTCCGCGGAATCGTCGACCCGCACACCGAATTTCGATGCGAGGCTGAGTTCGGCATGTTCGGATGACACGCGCAGTCGCACAAGCAACCAAAGATCGTCCGGTGCACCCGTGGCCGCGACGATCTTGTCCAGCTCTTCAGCCGAATCGAGCGCAAAGATGCGGCAGCCATGCTCGAAATAGGCCTCGGTGATCGCCTCTGCAGATTTCACAGGATGCATGAAACAGAGCGTCGCATCCGGCAGCACGGCGCGCACGAGGCGCACCTCGTTGATGGAGGCGACATCGTAGTGCGTGACGCCCGCGGCCCATAGCGTGCGAAGCAGGTCCGGTGACGGGTTCGCCTTGACCGCATAGAGCGACTTTCCCGGAAAGCGCTCGACAAAGAAGCGCGCCGCGCGCGTAGCGGCGTGGGGGCGAACGAGGGTCAGGGGCGCATGCGGTTTCAGCGCCGCGGCGGCACCTAGGGCGTTGTGGAAATTCTGCAATTCAAGGGACCTCCTGATGGCGTAGCCGACTGTTGCTCGCCGCCCGCGGAGGTTTACCCTTGAGGCAGCGCGTGCGATATAGGAATGAGGCCCAATCGCCGCAATGCCAAAAAGCTTGGAAGTCCTAGGGGTTCAGCCCGGTTTTCGGATCAGCGTGATGCGGGCCTTGCCGTAGGTCCGCTCCGCCAGGATCTCCATATCGGTCGCGAGCGCCTCGGCCTCGGAGGCTGTCTCGACTGCGATCAGCGCGCCCTCCGCTATGTCCGCCGAACCTGCGAGTGACCGCAGCGCCTGCGCCTCCATGTCTTCGCCATAAGGAGGGTCGAGCAGCACAAGCTGCGCAGGCGCGGGCAGGGGGATCGCGTATGTGGCATCGCGCGAGATGATCGACGTCCTGTCAGCGGCAGACAATGCACTTACATTGGCGCGTAAGGCCGCCAACGCATGGCGATCGCGCTCGACGAACGTCGCGTGAGACGCGCCGCGCGACAGCGCCTCTAAACCAAGCGCGCCGCTCCCCGCGAACAGGTCGAGCACATTGAGGCCTTCGAAATTGCCGAGCCGGCTGGCAAGCATCGAGAAGAGCGCTTCCCGACTTCGCGCCGCCGTGGGACGCGTGCCGAGGCCGTCCGGGGCGGCCAGCTTTCGACCGCGCCAGGTCCCCGCGACGATCCTCACGCCTCGTGCGGCGTCCAGCCCTGCCGCTTGGTCTTTTGTCCGCCGCGCCGCTTCAACGTGCCACCGATCGCCTCGCGCGCCGCATAGATTGCCTGCGAATTCAGTCGCACCAGCTGTCCGACAGGCAGGTCTTCCAGATCGAACGGACCGAAGCCGGTGCGGATCAGTCGGGTGACCTGCACGCCGCACCATTCAAGAACGCGGCGAACCTCTCGGTTTTTGCCTTCCGTAATGGCGATGGAAACCCAGCTGTTGGTGCCGCTCTTGCGGTCGAGATTGGCCTCCATCGGGCGATAACGGATACCCTCAATCGTGACGCCTTCGCTCAGCCGCTCCAATCGATCCTGCGTGATTTGGCCATGGACGCGGACACGATATCGTCTCTCGACTTCGTTGACGGGCAGTTCGAGTGCCCGTTTCAGTTCGCCATCGTTCGTAAACAGCAGCAGTCCTTCGGTATTATAGTCAAGTCGGCCCACTGGCATCAGGCGCGGTGTGCCGCTCGGCAGCAGATCGAATACGGTCTTCCGGCCCTTAGGGTCGCTCGCCGCAGTCAAACAACCGGTTGGCTTGTGGAAGACCCAGAGCGCAGTTTCCTGTTTCTTCTCCAGTGGGTTACCATCAAGCGTCACGCCGCGAAGCGAGGGTAAATTCAAGGCAGGGCTGTCAAGAGTCCGGCCATTGAGCGCAACGCGACCTTCTGCGATCATACGCTCGACCTCGCGCCGGGAGCCTGCGCCCGCGCGGGCCATCAGTTTCGCGATGCGGTCTCCGTCGGGCATGATGCGCGATGTGGCGGGCCCGCCACCGATTGGCAAGCACCGCCGACAATGGTATCGGCCCGCCCTTCGCAGACGGATGCCCCCGTGGCGGAATTGGTAGACGCGCTCGATTCAAAATCGAGTTCCTACGGGATTGCCGGTTCGATTCCGGCCGGGGGTACCAGCGGTCGTTAAGCGGCGAACTGCTCCAGCAACAGCGTCGTGCGACGGCTGAGATCGGCGAGACTCTCATCGACCTCGCCACTGCTTTGACTGACCTGGCCGAGGTCCGTGCAGACGGCTTCACTATTCGTGCGGACGCTCGCGATCGCTTCGGACATCGCATCGGCGCTGATTGCCGTTTCGTCGACCGAGCCTGTGATCATCGTGACGGTCGCCGACTGACGGTCCATGGCTTCTCGGATCCGGTCCGCTGAGCCGCGCACACCCTCGACGGTCTCGAGGATGATGCGGTTCGCCGACACGGCCGTTTTCGTCGTGTCCTGAATGGCGCCGATTTTTTTCGCGATGTCGTCGGTCGCCTGCGCCGTCTGCGCCGCGAGCGATTTCACTTCGGCTGCGACGACGGCAAAGCCTCGCCCGCTGTCACCCGCGCGTGCCGCCTCGATCGTGGCGTTCAGTGCGAGCAGGTTCGTCTGCCCGGCAATATTCCGAATGAGGTCGACAATCGATTCGATTTCGCGCGCATGATCGGCGAGACGATCGGCGGTCTCAGCGGCGGTGTCGGCCTGCTCGGTGGCTTTGTCGACGATATCAGAGGCCCCGGCGACCTCGCGCCGCGTATCCTCGATGGCGACGATCAGGCCGCTGGACGTCTGCGCCGCATCGCGCATCGCGGTCGCGGATTGCTCCGCCGCGACGGCGACCTCGGCAGCCTTGCCAAGCATATCGCCGCTAGCCCGTTCGGCTTCACCGGCACGCTGCCGGACGTGCCGACTGTCGTTAGAGATTTTTTGGATTGTCGTTGCGACGTCATCTCGAAAAGCCCGCGCCTGCGCTGCCAGTTTTTCTTGCGCGTCTCGATCGCGGAGAACCCGGATACGGGTCAGCATGATCTCGCTCTCGATCACGCTGACAAGCATGAATTGTGCGCTCAGTTCGAATTTCTCGGACTGCGGAAGGTCGCTCTCCGACAGGAGCTTCAACGCGAGCTGGTTGGTTTGCGCGAGGACCCCCATTGCTAAGTAAGGTTCCGCGCCGCTCTTGTAGATGTTCGTGCCGAGAGCTGCCGCTGCTTCAAGCCATTCGCCATCGAGCTTATTCTGTATTTTATTGCGAATGTAGGTCTCGGTCAGGTCGATCTGGTGAGAAAGTGCCTTCCCGGGCACCGGTGCGTTTCCCTCAAGGGCCATGAACGTACGCCAGAAGAAGGTCGCCAGATCCCGCTCCGACCCCGCAATGGCTTCGCCGAAGCGCGAAAGGGCCTGGCCAGAACTGCCGTCGATCCCGAATGCGGCGAGTCGCTTCTCGACGTCGATCGTCTTATTGTTTTCTGACATACGCTCTGGACCCCACGATGCTGACGGGTGCCTTCATAAGCGCGCGACCGTTAAGGCTCCGCTAAATATGAGTGAGACCGAAACCGACGAGTCGCGGCTTGCGACGCTCCTGACGCGGGAAACAGGTGCGCCGGTATCCGTCGAAACCTTGACGCCGCTTTCCGGTGGTGCGGCCTCCATGAGCTATGCGGTCAACGCCGTCCGCGACGGCGAACCTTTGCCGCTCGTCATGCAACGCTCTGCGGGAGAGGGCGACACGGTCCGCACCATGTCGCGTGCGCAGCAGGCGACGTTGCAGCAGCGGGTGGCGAAATCGGGCGTCTCGGCACCGGACGTTGTCGCGATCCTTCAGTCCGAAGATGGCCTTGGCGAAGGGTTCGTCATGCCATTCGTCGAGGGTGAGACGCTTGCGCCGCGCTACCTTCGGAAGCCCGAATTCGCCAAGGCGCGCGACCGGCTTGGCGGGCAGACGGCGGCAAGCCTTGCCAAGCTTCATGCTCTTCCAACCGATATGGTCGACGGTCTCGGACTGGAAACTGTCGATGGGCCAAAGCAACTCGCGAACCTGCGCGATCTCTACGATGTGCTGAATGGAGCCGTTCCCGTTTTCGAGATGGCCTTCATCCACTTGTCTGAACGTCTGAGGAAATGCAGAGAACCCGTTATTGTTCATGGCGATTTTCGTTCCGGGAACTTCATCGTCGGCGAGGATGGCCTGAAGTCGATCCTTGATTGGGAACTCGCGCATCTTGGCGATCCACTGCTCGACATTGGATGGCTCGCCACCAACACATGGCGCTTCGGAAACTGGGATAAACCGATGGGCGGTTTCTCTGAGCGCGAACCGTTTTACACCGCCTACGAGGAGGCGGGCGGCCACGCCATTGATCGGGACCAGGCACTGGCCTTCGAAATGCTGGGCTCGCTGCGCTGGGGCATCATGTGCCTGCAGATGGCCGCCGCGCATCTGTCGGGCGATGTGCCGTCCGTGGAAAGGGCGGCCATCGGCCGCCGGGTTTCGGAAACTGAAGCCGACCTTCTCCACATCATGCGCACCGGGAGCGTCTGAGCATGTCCGACAAGGTCCGGTCCGATATTAAGAACGCCGATCTCGTCGAAGCCGTTGCGGCGTTCCTCGACGACGTCTCCGGAGAGCTTTCCGGCCGTCGCGCTTTTCACGCCAAAGTGGCGCGCAATGCGCTGGCGATCGTCCTGCGGGAACTTCGCGATGATCCTCTTGCGACGGAGCTGGCGTGGTACGAAGACAGGACGGGCGAGAGCGGCGAGGCTGCCCGTTCGGCGTATTGCGCGCAAATCCGAGCGGGCGACGTCGATCCGGGGGACGCTGCGCTCCTCGCGAAGATGACCGAGTTCGTCAGCGCGCGTCTCGCCGTCGACAATCCGAAATTCTCGACACTGCAACGCCTTCGGGAGCTCGACTAATGCCAGATATCACCATCGATCCAACCGCCGATCAGGTCCGCGCTCTCCGCGACAGCGACCATGTTGGTCCTATCGTCATGGTCAACATGCTGAAATTCCGCGAGCGCGCCGCCTATCCGGACGATTTCGACGGCGATGCCGATGTGTCCGGCGAAGATGCGTATGCGCGTTACCAGCAGGTATTCACCGTGGCAGTCGGCGACACATCGAAGGCGGAGGTGCTCTACTCGGGACCAGTCCAGCAGGTCTTCATTGGCGAAGAGGGCGGTGCGGCCGAAGACTGGGACAAGATGCTGATCGTCCGCTACCCGGACAAACAGGATTTCCTGAACATGATGGCGAACGAGCAGTATCGCGAGGAGGGTCTCGTTCATCGCTATGCAGGACTGGAGCGGACCGTCTTGCTCCAGTGCAAAGGCTGAATTCGAAAGTCAGCGGGTACGATTTGCCTGAGCGCGTTCGCGGTCGTAGCTTCTTTCTTCATAAGGGAAGCCACTTATGACAACGCCAACTGCGCGGTTAAAGAAACGCTGGGGTCTCGCAGCCGTCTTCAGCTTCGGCTGTCTCGCCGCGTTCATTCCCCACGGGTCGAACGCGCAAGCGCCGGGTCCCGCCAAGACCCTTTCGTCTGCCGATGAAATCGTCATTACCGGCGAAGCGGAACGACAAGATAGAAAGGCGAGAGCCCGCGCGTTGATCGACGATCTCGGTCTCCTCCCCGGCGTCAAACCGCTCAGTCGCTGGGCCCGACCGGTGTGCCCGGTCGCTCTCGGTATGTCGGAAGATGAGGCTGCGTTGGTGGTTGCCAGGGTGCGCGAAGTCGCGGCTGAGATCGGTGCCGATGTCGCCGATGCAGACTGCAGACCGAATTTTCAGATTGCGGTCGCGGCCAACACAGGAAGCCTCTTTCGCAAGGTTTCCGAACGTCGCAGCACGGCCGTCCGCGACCTGCCGCGCGACATCCGGGAA
>JBAUIQ010000273.1:0-5288 GCA_049683075.1 Pacificimonas sp. | reverse complement strand
CCGTCATCCGCATGCGGCCGTTTTCAAGGTCGCGCAGCAGATGCTCCGTGCCCTTCAGCAAATTCTCGCCGCCGCTTTCCACTGTCTGTTTCAGAACCTCCGGATTGGTCAGGAGGTAGTTGGACGGCGACATCGCATCGACGAATTGCTGTGTATAGAACAGCGCTTTGTCGCGGTCCTTTCCGTCGAGGCCGTCGAGCGCGCCAACGCTCTCCATGATATAGCGGCTGGCAAGAAGATAGGCTTCGCGGATGAACCCGAATGCGGGAAGCTCTTGCCACGTCTCGCCCTGGAACCGCCGGTCGCGCTTCGGCGTCGAACCGTCGCCCGTCTCGCCGCCGAGGAGCCCCTGCCACAACCGCGCGGACTCCTGCACGAAGTCGGTCTGCATCTGCGCCAGTTTCATCGGATCCGACATCGCGGCCTGCGCCATGCCGCTCCAGAGGTCCATCATGCCGAAAGGATCGAGATTGGTGGGGGCGTCGGCCTTTGGCTCCTGCTTCGCCCAGAAGTCGATCATCATCTGCTGCGATTTGCCCGCCAGGTACGTCATCCGCTCGAAGGTCTCGGCAGGATCCTTCCCCAACGCGCCCATCGCCTCCTTCGTGTCGGCCCCGGTTTTCTCTGGCATCGTCCCCGTCTCCTTTTTTGTCGCGCAGCTTGCCGCGCCACGCTTATAGCGCTTGGCTGCATCAATGCGCCGAGGCGCACGCGGGTTCAAGCTAACGAGCAAGAGGGCGGCAAAGTGAACGACGACTATTACCGCATCCGGCGCCTGCCGCCCTATGTCTTCGCCGAGGTGAACGCGGCCAAGGCGAAGGCGCGCGCCGCAGGCGTCGACGTCATCGATCTCGGCATGGGCAATCCCGACACGCCGCCACCCCAGGCCGTCATCGACAAGTTGGCCGAGGTCGCCGCCGATCCGAAGGCGCATCGTTATTCTGCCAGCCGCGGCATCGCCGGACTTCGGAAGGCACAAGCGCGATATTACAAGCGCCGCTTCGATGTAGAACTCGATCCCGAGACCGAGATCTGCGTGACGCTAGGGTCGAAGGAGGGGCTCGCCAATCTCGCGCAGGCGATCACGGCGCCTGGCGATGTGATTCTGTCGCCGAACCCCAGCTACCCGATCCACGCCTTCGGGTTCATCATCGCGGGTGCGACCATCCGCTCGATCCCGGTCAGCCCCGGTCCCGACTTCTTCGAGGCGCTCGCCTACCAAATGCGCTACACGGTGCCGCGCCCGACCGGCATGGTGATCGGCTATCCATCCAACCCGACGGCGGAGACGGTCGATCTCGATTTCTACGAGAAGGTCGTCGCCTTTGCGAAGGCCAACGACATCTGGGTCATCTCCGATCTCGCCTATGCGGAGATTTATTTCGACGGCAATCCGCCGCCCTCCATATTGGAGGTCGAGGGCGGACGTGATGTGGCAGTCGAATTTACGTCGATGTCGAAGACCTTCTCAATGGCCGGCTGGCGTATGGGATTTGCCGTCGGCAACAGGTCGATGATCGGCGCCCTGACGCGGGTGAAATCCTATCTCGATTATGGCGCATTCACTCCGATACAGGTTGCCGCCGTCGCCGCGCTCGACGGCCCGGAAGAGGAGATTGCGACGCGCCGCGCCATGTATAAAGGTCGCCGCGACGCGCTGATCGAAAGCTTTGCCCGCGCGGGCTGGGACCTACCGGTTCCGAACGCCAGCATGTATGTCTGGGCACCCGTTCCGGAGCGGTTCGCGGATCTTGGCGCTCTCGCGTTCGCCAAGAAACTGATCGAGGAAGCGGGTGTCGCCGTCAGCCCCGGTGTCGGGTTCGGGGAGGAAGGCGAGGCCCATGTCCGCATCGCCTTCGTCGAGAACGAGCAGCGCATCCGCCAGGCCGCGCGGCAGGTGAAGGCGTTCTTTCAGAAGTAACCGGGGCAAAAAGAAAGGGCCGCCGCTGACGCGACGACCCTTCCAGAAACATGTGATGCCGGTTTAGGCGGTGCGACGACGACGGGCGATGCCGAGGCCGAATACGCCGAGACCGAGCAGGCCGAGAGCAGCCGGTGCCGGAACGGGAATGTCCTGCTGTACAGGGGGCGGACCCAACTGAAGGCCACCCTGGCTCGGGAAGCCGAGTGTCGCCGTGCCGCCGCCGAACGCCTTGTTGAAGGTGATCTGGCTGGCGCCGGTGAACTCGATGAAGAGTGCGTCGAAGAAGCGGCCCTCGTCCGGCACGGAGAATGTGAAGCTCGGGTCGACGCGCGCGCCGTTCTCACTCGCGAAATCGGAACCCGTTCCGAAGAAGAAACCTTCGACACGCGAGCGCTGGCCGGCGATGACGAGGTCGGTCAGATCGGCGGTCGTGAATTCGAAGGCGGCCTGGTTGTCGATGTTGTCGCCGTCGGCAGGACGAGCATCGAGCCCGATCAGGCCGATGAAGTTGCCATTGTCGAGCTCAAAGACTTGCGGCGTGCCGCCACCTTCAACGACGACGTTAACGACGGCCGCCGACGCGGACGTTGCGGCGAGCGTACCGGCGGCTGCGATTGCGAGATACTTAAGCATGTCTACACCTCAAAATTTATTTAGTCTGTTCAAACGACGCGGAACACTGCGCCTTGCAAAATGAAAAGCATGCTTCGTGCCAGAATGACGAAATCGAGGATTTCCGACCGTTTCGGCCATCAAACAAAATTGAAACTGGTATCAATTGTAAAATTCTCCGACACCTTACACGCTCTGAGCGCCTGAAGCCTGAGAGCACAAGGTAAATGCAGACAGAACAGCGGCATGGCGATAGGGGCGCGACATGAACAATCCTCTTCGTATTGGCATCGCTGGCCTCGGTACCGTCGGCGCGGGCGTCGTCCAGCTGCTAACCGAAAACCGCGACCTCATCACCGGGCGTGCCGGCCGTCCCATCGATATCGTTGCCGTCAACGCCCGCGACCGGGCGAAGGATCGCGGCGTCGATCTATCGTCCTATCGCTGGCAAGACGATGCCACGCAGATGGCGATGGCGAACGACATTGACGTCGTCGTGGAGCTGATCGGCGGCGCGGACGGCCTCGCAGTGTCGCTGGCGCGCCAGGCTCTCGCAAACGGCAAGGGCTTCGTGACTGCCAACAAGGCCATGATCGCGCATCATGGCGGCGAACTGGCCACGACCGCCGAAGGTCAGCGTGCGGCCCTCAAATATGAGGCGGCCGTCGCGGGTGGCATTCCCGTTATCAAAGCACTCGGCGGCGGGGCGGCGGCAAACGAGATCGAGAGCCTGTTCGGCATCTTGAACGGCACATGCAATTACATCCTGTCCGAGATGGAGACGGGCGGTGCGCCCTTTGCCGATGTGCTGAAGGCCGCGCAGGCGCTTGGCTATGCTGAGGCCGACCCAACCTTCGACATCGACGGCATAGATGCGGCGCATAAACTCGCGATCCTAGCCAGCCTCGCCTTTGGCACGGCGCTCGATTTCGACGCGGTCGAAACGCGCGGCATCCGTGAGATCGAGAAAATCGACATCGAGCGCGCCGCCGCGCTCGGCTATCGCGTCCGCCTCGTCGGCGAAGCGCGTCTTTCAGGCGACCGTCTCTATCAGCGCGTTCATCCGGTCCTCGTCCCCCGCGCGCACCCGCTTGCGAAAGTGACGGGTAGCCTCAACGCCGTGGTTGCCGATGGCAATTTCGTCGGTCGTCTCACCTTCGAGGGTGCCGGGGCGGGCGCAGGGCCGACCGCCAGCGCCGTCGTTGCCGACCTGATCGATATCGCGCGTGGCGAGGCGGGTCCGGCCTTTGGCATCCCTGCGGCCGCACAGCGCCGCGTCGAGCCTGGCGATCACGAGTCCGGTCGCGGCCGATCCTATCTGCGCGTGCAGGTGTCGGATGAACCCGGCGTCCTCGCGAACCTTACGGCGATTATGCGCGACTGCGGCGTCTCGATCGACAGCCTGATCCAGGATGGCGAAGGCGCCGATGACGATGTCTTCATCGCGATCATCACGCACGAGACGGAGCTTGCCCGCACCGCCGATGCAGCGCGGAAGATGGCGGCGCTCGACAGCGTTGTCTCGCCGCCGATGCGGATGGACCTTCTTGGCTGACCCCGGAATGCGGATTCACTTCCGCGCGCGCAGCGTCTAGACCCTTCGCATGTCCGAACCGACGCGCATTGTCGCGCCACAGCCTCGTCCAGAAGATGTCGATGCCGCGCTGCGCCCGCAGACGCTTGCCGAGTTCGTCGGGCAGAAGGCGGCACGCGGGAATTTGCAGGTATTTATCGAGGCGGCGCGTTCGCGGACCGAAGCGCTCGATCACGTGCTGTTCTTTGGACCACCGGGCCTCGGCAAGACGACGCTGGCGCAGATCGTCGCGCGCGAGCTTGGCGTCGGCTTTCGTGCCACGTCGGGCCCTGTCATTGCCAAGGCGGGCGACCTTGCCGCGCTCCTCACCAATCTCGAGCCGAACGACGTCCTGTTCATCGACGAAATTCATCGGCTGTCGCCCGCCGTTGAAGAAGTTCTTTATCCGGCCATGGAAGACCGTGCGCTCGACATCATGATTGGCGAGGGGCCATCCGCGCGGAGTGTGAAGATCGACCTGCCGCCCTTCACACTTGTCGGCGCGACCACGCGATCGGGGCTCCTGACAACGCCGCTCCGAGACCGTTTCGGCATCCCCGTGCGCCTAAATTTTTACACCGCCGACGAGCTTGAACAGGTCGTTACCCGAGCCGCGGGTCTCCTTCAAATGCCGCTCGCTGCCGACGGCGCGGCAGAAATTGCGGGCCGCGCCCGAGGCACCCCAAGGATCGCGGGCCGTCTTCTCCGCCGCGTTCGTGACTTTGCCGCCATGGCGGGCGATGACCCAATTGACAGGAGCGCAGCCGACCGGGCGCTGACTCGACTGGAGGTCGACAGTCTGGGTCTCGACGCCATGGATCGTCGCTATCTGACCGTCATCGCGGAAGACTATGTCGGCGGCCCCGTCGGTGTCGAAACCCTAGCCGCCGCGCTCTCCGAACCCCGAGACACGATCGAGGATGTCATCGAACCCTACCTCATTCAAATCGGCTTGTTGGCACGGACCGCGCGCGGTCGCCAGATCAACGCGAAGGCATGGACGCATCTTGGCCTCGACGCGCCCGGCGGCGCTGGCGATGAGTTGCCGCTTTGACCCTGCCAACATCCGGCAGCATCGACGGCGGCGTTCATCGCCTCCCGATCCGCGTCTATTTCGAAGACACGGATTTTTCCGGCATCGTCTATCATGCCAATTATCTTCGTTACATGGAGCGGGCG
>JBAUIQ010000272.1:0-1775 GCA_049683075.1 Pacificimonas sp. | reverse complement strand
GATCGGCTTCGGAATAGCCCCGCCGCAGAAGTTCCGCGAACAGCGCCGGATAAGTCGACACGTCTTCGAGTCCCACCGGATAGGTTGGAATGCCATCGAAGTCGCCGCCGATGCCGACATGATCGACACCCATGACGTCGCGCATGTGATCTATGTGATCAGCAACGTCGCCGATCGTAGCTTTCGGCTGCGGGTTCGCCTCGCGCCAGTCCGCCATCATTTCACCAAGCTGTTCGTCGCTCGCATAGGGAAAGAGGCTTTCCAGTCGCGACCGCTCCCCCGCCTGCGCCGCCCACCAGGCGCGCGTCGCCTCGTTCACGAAGCCTTCGACATAAGTCACCATCACCACACCGCCGTTTTCGGCGGTCAGCCTCAGGACGTCGTCCGGCACGTTGCGCGGATGATCGGTGATCGCGCGCGCGGAGGAATGCGAGAAGATCACCGGCGCCACCGTCTCTTCGAGCGAATCTCGCATCGCGTCCGGAGACACATGGCTGAGATCGACGAGCATCCCGAGCCGGTTCATCTCGCGAACGACCTCTCGCCCAAAGTCACTCAGCCCGCCAGACTTCGGCTCGTCCGTCGCGCTGTCGACCCAGTCGAGCGAAGTCGAATGCGTGAGCGTCATATAACGCGCACCGAGATCGTAAAGCTGGCGCAAGACCCCGAGCGAGTTCGCGATCGCGTGGCCGCCCTCGATCCCATACATACCCGCGACGCGGCCGGACGCCATGATGCGGCGAATGTCCGCAGCCGTCGACGCCTTTGCCATTGTATCTGGGTTCGCCGCCATCAGGCGCTCGGTCAAATCGATCTGCTCGACGACCTGCACGACCGCTTCCGGCTCCGGCAGACTGGCGGGAACGTAGACCGACCAGAACTGCGCGCCGAGACCGCCCGCCTTCAGCTTGGCGGCATCGGTCGCGATCCGCCCCTCGAAACGCTCGTCGAGTTCGGCATAAGGAAAGTCCGAAATGCGAGATTCGTTCATGCGCCGAATGGCGTAGGGGAGGTCGTTATGCCCGTCGAAGACCGGCGCGTCGGCGAGAATCGCCCGCGCCCGCTCCAATTCGTCCTGCGCCATAGCCGGAGTGGCGGCAAGGCAGGCAGCGGCGATCAGAACGGGTATGTAGCGCATATTTTGAAAGTTCCTTCTTCGAATGGCCGGGACAAAGTCACAGTCTTTTGACACCGATTTGACACAAAATACATGTTTCTGGCGCTGTCCACGCTGTGGTGCGGATGTTCGGGATGCGGCATGAATAGTGTTATGACAGGAATTGGCGCATTCGTGGACCAAATGTAAGCGAGCTTTTCCTACAAGGACAGCCGAAGACGTCTTTCACCCCCCCCGAAAGGGAGGGCGCGAGCGCGGTAACGCGAGCTTTGCAATGGTCCGGCTCTTGAATGACCTCCTCGGCTCGCCTTTGGCTTCGCCACCCTCCCTTAACCCCTCCCTAGAAGGGAGGGGAACATGATTAGATCTCGACCTGCGAGCCTAATTCAACAACCCGGTTCGTCGGCAGGCGGAAGAACTCCATCGCCGTTGCCGAATTGCGCAGCATCCAGGCGAACAGCTTCTCTCTCCAGAGAGCCATGCCCGGCTTCTCTGACGCCAGCAGGGTCTGGCGGGACAGGAAGAAGCTGGTCGACATCATATCAAATTTCGGGCCGCAGACGTCCTCGATTTCCTTGAGCGCCGTCGGAATGTCGGTTTCCTGTAGGAAGCCGTAGCGAAGGATGATGCGGAAAAAGCCCTCACCCATGTCCGTAAC
>JBAUIQ010000271.1:0-7278 GCA_049683075.1 Pacificimonas sp. | reverse complement strand
CAAGCAGCTGCTTTTTGACCCCAAATTCTTCGTATAGCCTGCTACTGCCATTCTGCTTCATTAGCGGTCGACCGAAGCCGTCGAGCTTAAGCGAGCCGTCCTTGGTTTTTTGCTCGACCAGTTCGACGCCCTTGTAGTGGGCAACCAACTCCGCTTCCTCTGCTTGCGCGGCGCCGGTGAAACGGTCGTAGGGCGGATTACCAAGGACGACGATGATGTGCGCGTCGCGCTTCACGCGTTGCGATGCATCGAACTCTTCCCGCATCTCAGGGAAATTGAGCTTGATATCGCCGTCATCGTGCCAACCCGAAAGAGCGTTGGTCAGGAACACGGACAGGCGTCGATCCGGGTCAGGTTGGGCGCCGAGCTGCTCCAATAGCAGATAAAGCTGAAGCTGCGCGATCGCGAACGGTGCCGTAAGGATTTCAAACCCGATGACGCGATGTTGGAAGGCGCTCGTGAGTTCCAGGCCAACGGTGTCTGCGTCGCCCTCCGCGATGAGCTCGTCGGCGATACACCGCGCGACTTCCAGCAAATATGCTCCCGTGCCGCAGCACGGGTCGAGCACGATCACCTCCGGATCGGCCAGTCCTCGCGGGCGGCCGAGCTCGGTCTTCAGCAGATAGTGGACGCGCCGAACTTGGTAGCGGACGATCTCAGGCGGGGTATACCAAACGCCGAGATCCTCGCGCAGCTTCGGATCAAAGGCTTCGAGAAATGGCTCGTAAAAATAGGTGATCGCCGCGATAGACGTTTCGCCATCGATGGTCGGGAACGTCATGCGCGCGCGAAAGAGCGGACGATCAACGCGGTTCAATGTCGCGATCGCCCGAGCGAGGTGAGGCTCCAGGCCCAAGTGTTTCATCCGAGAGGGGTGGCGGATGTCGTGCAACAGCGCGTCAAGAAAAGGGATAGGCAAGAAGCTGTGCGCGTCATCGATATCGAACGTTGCATCCGGTTCTGCTTGTTTGTCCCACAGGATCCATGCCGCGAAGAGAGCGTAAATCACTGATTGAACGAGCGAGGAGCGGAAGAAGCGGGCGCCTTTCTCGTCATCAACATCGAAGGCAAGGCCGAGCGCTTGACGATAATCTTCTAGGAGGGGCTTCAGAGGCTTTAGGTCTTCAGGCAGCGCCACCTTCGCGTCACGCGCCTTTCGCGCCAAGACCTTCGCCAGGTCGGCGGGCGCCGCGATGCGAGCAAGGTCGGTGACTGCGCGAGTGATTATCTCGACTAGCGCCGTGACAGCGTCGGGATCGACCTTTAGCTTGGCGCCCCCCGAAACTGCGGACCAAAGATCTACGGTCTTCTCCAGCACTCGCTGTGCCGGCGGGACCGGAGTGACGCCATCGCGAACATAGGTCGGATCGCAAACAAGCAGACCGAACCCCCGAACATTGCAAAGGAGGACAACGCCGGTTTGGGCGAGATATCGCCCGATCTGATCCTTTTGCTCGGTCGAAACCGCCAAGGCCTGCAGCGTCGTGCTGGCGCGCTTTACCTCGCCGTAAACCCCGACAAAAAGTCCGCCGTCAGCTAGCACGAAATCCGGCATGTCATGGGATGCGGCACCCTTCTCGGAGGTGCCCGTGCGAACATCGAACGGGAGCTTCTCGTGTTTCAGAATAGCTGTCAGCAACGTCCGAATGTCGGGGTAGAATGTGGTCTCGGTCGAAGTCGGGAGGGATTCGAGATTCCGCGTGTCCGCGCAGTAGCCGATTATTGTTTCAGATAACGGAAGCGACACGCTTTGATCCTTTAATTGTCCAACCCTAGCATGAACTCAGTCGCGGGGCAGTAATGCGTGGCGAAGCTCTATCTCGGAAGTCGAGCTGCGACGGTGTCGTGTCCCAAACCTTGAAGCCGTTCCAACAGTCGTCAGAGGCGTGGGCCCGGTGGTAATCTGCAAGGCGGCGTGGGCACAGATTGCGCTCTCCACCCGCTCCTTGGCGAAGGCGATGTCGCTATCCAGAACATAGCCGAGCATGCAACCAATCGGGAGGTTCTCAGCGTACTGTTCGGTCATAAATCGCATCATGCCCTCGGTAACATAGACGGTGGCGAGCGAACTTCGCCCAGACCTATTAACTACGTTCAGGCGTTTGCATTCATAGGCGAGATATCGGTCGCGCTCCCAATCGAAGACCACCCCGATGTCGATCTTCCCTTTGCTGTATTTTGATCCGTCAGCGGTCCAACCAAAAGGCTCGTACTGATACTCGATCCAGTGGCATAGTCGCCGGACCGTCGGATCCTTACCCAGAAGGTCCACCAGATTTATCGTGATCGTGTCTTCGCCGGGCTGGCCCTGGAGAAGGCTCATGCACGTCGGCCAGACAGCGACGATCCGCTCCAGGAAGCGATCGTCGAAGGTGATAAATCTTTGGGTCCAAGCCTGCGCGTCACCGACAACCATCAATGTTGGCTCCGGCGCGCCGAGCTGGGATTGACGGCTTGCTGGAGATCTAGGGCGATCTCGTCTGCATCCGCGAGAGCGGTTGATCGCAGCCAAAAACGAAGCTGCATCGGTTTGATCAAGTAGAGGCATTTGCCGACAAAGACCCGGAGGTCAGGCATCAGCTGGAAGTTGCCGTCGAGCGGTCGGTGGATGTGCTTGGAGAGCTCCTCCAGCACGGATCCGAACTCAGCACCTGCGTCCTCAGCATAGGCTTCACGATCCCCAAGCCTCAGCCGCAAGATTGCGAGATCGGCCCCCTTGGCGACCAGGCGCGTACCGATACCCTCGTCTGAGAACCAGTCGCTGAGGCTGTCCGAAAGGGTTTGCGCGTATTTCGCGCGTTCGTCGGCATCGGGTGCATTCCACAGCCGCGGGAAGTGCCCCTCATGAGGTTGAAGGGCTGGGAGGATGGACTCGACCGTGTCTTCGATGATCGCGATCTCATCGGCGGAAAGTCCGAAATACGCGTAGGCGAGCCGATCGATCTGGCTCAACAGATCGCCCGGATCCTTATGAAGCGAGAACGGACCTTTCTCGCGAGCCTCGGCTTCATCGACGATCGCGATCATAGCGGCCGCGGCGCGAGCCGCGGCCTCTTCATCGGGCAAATCCGACAGCTCCGGGAAAGGCAGCCGGCGCAGATCGGCTTGTTTCACCTCCGGCCGATCAGAGCCAAAGGATGCGGTGCCATGAAAGGCGTACCAGATCGCCACGCGGCTGTTCAAAAGGGCGGTCATGAGCTTGGCGCGCTCTTGGCCCCCCTTTGGAACGACGATCGCCTGGAGAATGTCCTCGAACGTAAGAGGGTCGGTGCAGTAGGCTGCGCGCAGGCGGTTTCTCTCGACACCTCGCGGGACCAATACCCTGTTCCCTTCGAATCCTGGCTCGAACCCGCGTCGGCGAACGGCAGCGGACGGAGCCGGGCTTAAATCGCGTGATGACTGAAAGAGTCGGCAGAACCCGCTGACCGGCAGATCGGGCAGATTGCCGACGTAGGCGCTCCGGATTGGAGGGACCTCGTCCTCTGCCTCGTCGCCGGTGTAGGGCTGGTAGCCTTGACCAATGACCCACTGATCATTCAGCTTTTCGCCCTTGCGACTGAGACTCCCATAGTCCGTTACGAACGCGCCGATCTTCGGAAGACGCGCGAGGTAGCCGAAAAGCTTGGCATCCGGCTCTCGCATCCAGAGCCTCTGCTTGAAGATCAGAGAGTTCTCGAAGACCGAGCCGACATCGAGCAGGACGCGATCAGCGCTGCTGAGGGTGATGACACGCTTGATGCGCAGGTTTAGATCAGCTTTCGGAGCCCAGTAGTCAAAGGCGTAAGGGAAATCGTCCGTGCTGGCCTGACTGTATATGATCAACGCAGTGGGGCGGTGGGCCTTCTCAAAGAGTTGGAACCTGAGGTCGGCGAAATTAATGACGCGGCGGACGCGCGACTTCTTGAAGAAGGCGTCTCGGGCGTCGACCGTGTTCTGCGCGTGGTTGTGAAGGAATCCCATCGAGGGGAGGAGGAAGGCAATGACGCCCTTGCCCGCGAGATGGGCCAGCGCTTTCCAGCTGAATGCCCAGGCATCCTCCCGACCGGGCATGGGGTGGCCATTCGCCTTGCTCCAGCGCACTGACGACCGTTCGGGTCCGCGCCTGCTTGTCCAGGGTGGATTGCCGATGATAACCTCGAACTGCTCAGTCTCAGGCGCGACGTCGAAAAAGTCCCGGCAGACGAGCGTCGTTCCCCAGAGTTCCGGCAGAATTTTCCCGCGCGTGATGAGCTTGCGGATGTCTCGTGGCGAGACCTCTTCGAGCAACGCGACATAGAGGGAGAAAACGGCGACGCGGACCGCTCCGCCGTTCAAATCCCAGCCGTGAATTTGCGCAAGCAGGCTTTGAAGAGTCTTCCAGGGGATTGCACGGTTCTGGTGCTTGAGCCGCCAGTGTTCGCACAGGCGCTGAAATGATCGAACCAGAAACACGCCGGAGCCACATGCCGGGTCGAGAAATCTACCGTGGGTCCGAACATCGTCGGACAGCAGCTCCCAAACCTGAGACACCACCGTGTCCGCGAGGAACATCGGCGTATAATAGGCTCCCTTGGCGCGCCGCTCTTCCTCTCGCTCCCCTAGGAACCGATCGTAGACGGCGCTGACTAGTTCGATCGGGATGTAGCGAAAGTCGTAGCCCCAGAACCGTTGTTGTCCCGCCCGAGCCATCTCCTCTCGGCCAGACCGGAACCTAGCGAGGACCGCCATGTGCGCGGCGCCTATTTCAGGCGCTGCAGCGTCAATCTCGAACGAACAGGGCGCGACGAAGAGGTCGCCGTTGAAGTCGGTGCGAAGCGTTTGGAAGAGAGCTCTAAACGCTTCGACGTTGTCCGAGGCAAGTAGCTCCAGAAAGCTCGTCGAGCTGTTTTCGGAAACGGCGGCAAAGTAAGCCGGCGTGACGATCTGCCGATCTTCGAGGTAAGCGATGAACATCGCTTGGATCAGCAGGGCTTGCGCGGAATCTGATGACAGCCCCTCGGTCTGCAACAGGGCGTGAGATGCGTTGAGGTTCTCCAGCAGAACTTGGTCGATACGTTCCTTGGGCTTGAAGAAGTCGCCATGGTCGCGCCAGAGGCGACCGGACTCGGCCCCGTAGATGAGGTTCTGAAAGCGGAGCGCTTCCGCTGTGACGCTAAGCGCTTCGATGAGGCAACGCGTCTCGAATGCGTCTCCCGGGTCCTTCAACGGGGTGCGCGCGAGCGAAAACACCCGGAGGGTGTCGTCTGCAATTACGAGCAGGAGGCTCGCCAAGCCCTGGTTCCACAACGAGCCATGGAGGTCGACCACGGCGGTGCGATCGTAATGATCAGTTGCGAGGATCGCTACGGTCGGCACGCCTTGAACACAGAAGACTGCGGAAAGCCCCATCTCCTCCAACGCTGCTCGGATAGCTGCAGCGTGAGGAACATCCCTCACGGCGTCAGCAGACTCGTACAACTCAGGCGACTGCCGATGAGCCAGGCCGAGGCGGTCCTTCCAATCAATCCCTAACGGGCGAGGCGACGTAGACGTCATGCTCGCCTGCCGCGTTGTTCGTTCGGGTTGCTGATCGCGGTCGGCGGAAAGTGCAGGTAACCTTGGACTGTCTCAACTTCGGTCGTTGTCAGCGCGGATTGAAGACGGGAGATGATTGGTGCGCATGGAACGGCGATGGTCGTTCGATCTTGCGGGACATGATGATGGGCGTCCGCGTCAACCAGGCGAAATCCGTCCGCATAGACCAAAACAATGCAGCTCTCCAACGAGAGCCAGGATCTCCCGTGGCAAGCGGAAAAAAGGCTATCCAACTGGGCAGCGACCGTTCCCACGCGAATACCGAATTCGCGCACGAATTCCGCAACGATCGCCAGTGCGACTACGTCGCCGGGCGTAAAAGTTGGACCATGTCCTCTATGTGTCGCCAAGGCGGGAATAATTTTCCGCCACGTTTTAAAATCATCAACAGAGATAGAAATTAAGTCACGAATCTGGCTCTGAGTGTAGCGCATAGCCCTCTGATAGCCGGGCCAGTTGCGCCAATCAACAGGGGGTGAACACCCAGTTGGTTCGGTATTTGTTTGCAAAAGAATTATGGGGCCATCGGGGGGCATTTCTGGTCCGGGGGTTACGGGTCGAATGAGCGCATTCTTTGAGATAGACGATGGTCTAGCGCATCAACCCGCCGAACTTGTAAGCTGGTGGCCCGCCACCTAGCGACTCGGCGCACTCTTACAAGAAAGGGCTAAGCGCGAGGTAGCGAGCCGCAGCCTCAGTGTTGAGAAACGAGAAATTGCCCGTCTCGTCGACCATCACGGCTTTCCACATTATCCCGACCGACGGCTAATGACTGCCCGCGGTCTGACAATCAGACTGGGTCGGGCTCCTCCGTCGCCGTGGCATCCGTTTTTGGTGGGGTTGTCCGGTTTGGGCCTGAACGTCTCCGGAGGGGCCGGTCGTTTCCGAGCTAGGTGCGGGAGGTGTAAGTCCGGTCCTCCAGCCGAGCAGCGGGCCGGCGTTCGGGCCGCAAACCCACTCTGATGCGGGTGGAGATGGCAGTGCAGGCGAAGGCAGGGCGAAACGCAGCGGCCGCGCGGGCTCACCGGTGAGGTTTCGTCGATGCGCGGACACTGGTCTCCGCCGCCAGGCGGCTTTGATCATCCTCTGCGTGAACGTAGCGTATGAACATGGTCACTGTCGTATAAGCGGTCAGCGTTATGCCGACATCCACAGGTACTCCCGAGTTCGCCATGTTCATGGCTGCCAAAAGGCGGACCGCATGAGTGGTAGCGATACCGACCACTATCGTGATTTGTTCCACTTGATTGATGCCGACAACCGATTCAACGCGGCGAAGTGTCAACAGCAGACGGGTAGTGGCAGGAGTTCATGCCCGCGACCTACGGCTGTGTGAGCCGACCTGGCCGCGACAATTCCTCGACTAATGTCGGCTACTAGCTCGATTTCCTGGAAGTTGTTGATCGAGTACCGACCACGTTGCCCACGCATCCATTGGTATGAACAGGCGGCAGTTTCCGAGGTCTTATTGTTGTGAATGAATGACCGCAATGTCAGCGGCTGCCGACCGCCTCCTTGATGCGTTCAAGCGTCCGCTTCCTCAACTTCTGCGCTCTAAACCGGGCATGCAGCACCCGGCGTAAAAGCAGACGAGCATTTGATCAGCTCTCAACTTTGTAAGATGACATTTTGTAATGAGCTGGCACCCGCTACACGTCCGAAATTGATATACATATTTCGGACATGAACGCACGTCCTCCTACTCTGAAGTCACAAATCCTCGAC
>JBAUIQ010000270.1:0-9925 GCA_049683075.1 Pacificimonas sp. | reverse complement strand
GGTTGAGCCTTAGGTCGCATATGGTTCATGAACCTGCGGCATGCAAGAATTCCATCACGCCTATTCTACAAAAGATCACGCGCCATCGTGATTGCGTCATGCATTTCACCGCCTCTACCTCTGTAATAACCTTTGCGTTCGCCGATTTTTGCGAAGCCAAGTCGTTCGTAAAGCTTGCGACCCGCCACGTTCGATGCCCGAACCTCTAAGAATAATTGCCGCGAGCCGCGTTCGGCCGCGACATTCGACGCGCGCGCCAAGAGATCTCGTCCTAGGCCGCTGCCGCGAAGGTCGGCGCGGACGGCAATCAAAAGAAGTTCGCTTTCGTCGACCACATGGCGAAGGACCGCGAAGCCTGCGATGCTCTCATCTATCTCGACGATTTCGCTCCAGCTGGTGGCCAGCGACAGGGTGCCAACCAGCTGACCACGCGACCAACTTTCACCGAAGCGAGGATCGAAAGCCTCCTTCGAGAAACGCTCTAGCGTCTCTGCATCGTCGACACCCGCGCGTCGGAAGGTCGGCGTCACTTCGGCGGCTTCGCATCAGGAGGGCGAATGTAGAGAGGCTGGGGGTTCCCGACCAATGCTGCGTGCGATATTTTCGCTGCGTAAGCCACATTCGGTATATCGTCGCCTAGCGATATGGCGGCCGAAGGCGCCGAGATTTTTGTAACCCCTGTGCCGATCATGGCGTCCGTCTCGATCCTCACGTCCGCTGTTGCGACGGCCTCTATCTGCGACAGGACGCTACCGCCACGGTCGAAGCTTTGCCGAAAGACTTCACCGCGGCCGCCATCGAGAAGAACTGTGAGCGTCTGCCAATCGGCATCACGCGTTTGCGCCATCTGTAGGAGCAGCTGCATGGAGGTGACGCCTTGGCATGGAATCTCCCACGCCAAGGCAAGCGCGCGGGCGGCCGCCACTCCGACGCGGATCCCCGTGAAACTGCCCGGCCCGACTTCGACAATAAGACGGTCTGGCGTTCGTCCGGCCAGAAGGTCTTTGACCATAGGAAGAAGACGCTCCGCATGTCCTCGCCCGATGACTTCATGGACGGACGCGATGACCTCGTCGCTTTCAGTCAGCGCAAGTGAGCAAGCGCGATGTGCGGTGCCGATGCAAAGCAGCATCCCGAGCTCAGGCGATGGTGCAGGCTTCGTCGAAACTAAGGCGAGGACTGCGCGGATAAAGATCTTCGGTTGTGCCGTGGCCGAGCGAGCACAGGAAGTTCGCCTCGACATTTGTGTTCGCAAAGAACGCCTTGTCGACTTTCTCCTTGTCGAAGCCAGACATTGGTCCGCAGTCGAGACCAAGAGCGCGGGCCGCCAGGATCAGGTAACCACCTTGAAGTGTCGCGTTTCGGAACGCTGTCTCGCGCGCCTTTTCCTGATCGCTGTCGAACCAACTTTTCGCGTCGGCATGGGGGAAAAGTTGCGGCAGCTGCTCGTAGAACTTCATGTCCATTCCGATGATGACCGTTACCGGTGCCGAGCGAATTTTGTCCTTGTTACCGTCATCGGCGCAGTCGGCGAGTTTATTTCGGGCCTCGTCGGACGTGCAAAACACGAAGCGGGCTGGACAACAATTGGCCGACGTCGGACCCATGCGCACGAGATCGTAGATCGCCTGCAGCTTTACCGCGGACACTGGCTTGTTGGACCAGGCATTGTAGGTCCGCGCATCGCGGAAGATTAGGTCGAGGTCGCGATCGCTGAGAAGATGTTCGGACATGAGGCGGGAAGACCTTCCGGTTGTCGTCGATTGAGACGCGCCGGTAACATGCCCGTCCCGCGGGCGGCAACCTATACCGCGCGGACTTCTTCGACTTCCGGCACGTAGTAGCGCAGCAGGTTTTCGATGCCGTTCTTCAGTGTCGCCGTCGACGACGGACACCCGGCGCACGCGCCCTGCATCCTAAGATAAACGATGCCCTCATCGAAACCATGGAAGACGATGTCACCGCCATCGCCTGCAACCGCGGGACGGACGCGGTCGTCCAACAGCTCGACGATCTGCTTGCGAATATCGGCCGTTTCCGGATCTTCGGCGATTTCCGGCGCGGGTGCAGCGTTGTGGCCCTCGACGAAGAGGGGGGCGCCGCTGGCGAAATGATCGGCGATTACGCCAAGCACCTCGGCCTTCAGCGTTGCCCAGTTCGCACCTGCGGGATCGCGCGTCACGCTGACGAAATCCTGACCGAAGAAGACGCCGGTGACATCGCCGAGGCCGAAGAGCGCGTGGGCGAGCGGTGAGACTTCGGCCGCTTCCGGCGCATCGAAGTCATGTGTGCCGTCGGGGCTGACCGTACGACCCGGCCGGAACATGAGGGTCGCTGGGTTCGGGGTTTCTTCGATCTGAACGTGCATGATATCGGCTCCGGATTATTCAGGACTAATGTGGTCCCGATTGCGGCGCGGTCAAGCCTCTGGCTGCGCGTCTTCTGCATCCATGCCCGTCAATCTGTCGATCTCGCTCTCTGCAAGTCCGCCGGGCACGATGATCACCACGGCGGAAAGCGTGCCCGCGCGTTCGCCAGAGAAATAGGACACGAGCGTTCCCGGATTTCCCTTGGCGGCTGCGCCGAGGATCAAGGCCGAAAGCCGCGGATCCTCGGCAAACGCGGCGCTGACCTCTTCGACGACCTTCCCCTGACGGATGGCGAGCGAGGGCGTGATCCCGGTCAGCCGGGCCACATCTTCACTTGCACGGCTCAGTGCGAGCTCCGCGGCTTCCTGCGCTTCCGCAGCGATCATGTCTTGTACGCCGCCCCATTGCATGAATTCCGGCGGCGCGATGACGTGAAGAAGCGTTATATTGCCATTGACGGACTTCGCGCGGCCCGCGCCGTAACGGAGCGCCTTGGCAGACTCTTCGCTGCCATCGACGACGAGTAGATAGCCGGGCCCGTCCAAGCGACGCGGCGGAGCCACGTCATCGCTCATGCGAGGCCGCTCCGCAGGCGGGCAAGCGCCGCGACACCGGCGCGCAGGATATAAGCTTGCTCGGTCCGATCGCCGTCATCCACGCTCCATGGGTCCGTGGACGCCACGCGGTCGAACGCTTCGATGGCCTCAACCATGTCGGGCGACAGTTCTCGCTGACGCAAGACGTCGTCATGATCCGCTTGGATGCCGCGCAACAGCAGCGTGCTCGCATAAGCGAGGCCGCGTATCTCCTGATAGGACAGCGCGTCCTCGGTTGGTTCCGCGTCAGCCGCCATGATGCGACGATCGAGAGTGCGGACGGCGCTGGTCAGTTGACCGCCAATCGCGCCGACGAGCGCGCGGGCCGAGGCCGCCGTTGCGAAGGGGCGGTCGCCGACAGCAGCGAACTCGGCATTCGCCGCATCGAGGGCCGTCACGGCGTCCCGATAACGGCTGCCCGCGCTGCCGCCGATGAAAGGAAACTCGGCGTGGAGAAAGCCCCTACCCGGGCGTGTACTCAGGAGCTCCGCTGCCTCGGTCAATTCGTCGCCACCCGAAAGGGCGGCCAACGCGCCGGCCGTTGGCGCCCAGAGAGCGTAGACGCCTCGCTGAAACGAAGGCATTTCTTCCAGAAGGCCAGTCGGTTTCAACATCGTGGCGTTCGGCGTCCAGCCGCCGCGGTCAAGCTCAGAAAGCGTGCTGGTCGATAGCGTCGCGACCGTCACGCTGCCGCCAGGCGGCAGCATCTCCGCGCTCGGACGTTGCGAAAGGTCCGCGTCCGTATCTGACATGATCGCGCCGCCGATGCCCCAATAGATCAGCGCGAGGGCCGCAAGAACGAGGATCGCCAGCGCCCAGCGCGGCAAGCTGCCGAGCGGGCCACGCAGCTGCGTCCGCATGGCGGCGTCCTGTCGATGCAAACGCCGGGCGCGCCACGTGTCACGCAAATTTGAAAACATGCTCATGTGAGGTGTGTTAGTCGATTAGGTAGGTCTTTGCCAGATCGGCGTATTTGTCGATCGCCCACGCTTCCGGCTCTTCTTTTGCCGCGACGACCCACTCTGTAATCCACGGATGGCGACCGATGGCATCGCGGTAGACGCCTGCCACGCCATCGAAATCGATCCCGTAGGTTAGGCTGCGCATGACGACAGGGGCAAACATCATGTCCGCCGCCCCGAAGGCGCCGAACAGATAGGGCCCACCTTCGCCATGGCGTTCGCGAGCAGCCGTCCAGAGCTTTTCTATGCGGGTGACGTCCGCCTTCGTGTCATCCTCTAGCCGGAAACCTTCGAACGTGCGGCAAACATCCATCGGACACTGCGTGCGGATACCAGTGAAGCCGGAATGCATCTCCGCTGCCATCGAGCGGGCAAGCGCGCGCGCCTTGCCATCGATCGGCCAGTAGGCGACTTGTCCGAAACGGTCCGCCAGCCAATCGACGATGGCAAGGCTGTCCCAGACAGCCGTGTCGCCGTCCCAGAGCGTCGGCACCTTGCCCGACGGCATCAACGCGGCATCCGTCTTGCGTTCGTACCACTCCGGCGTGTCCATCGGAATGACGACCTCTTCAAAGTCGCGTCCCGTCTGCTTCACCGCCAACCAGCCCCTAAGGCTCCAACTGGAATAGCGCTTGTTGCCGAGGACGATCTTCATGGGCGGCAGCTCTTATTCCTGGGCGGCGTCGAGGATCTCGACGCGGAGCGCATCGATCCCGTAATTTTTCTCGCTACTCGTCATGCGCACGGCGGGAAAGGCAGCGGGGCGTTTGGCGACGGCATCAGCGACAAGCCCGGCGACGGTCTCCGGCTTCTTCACCTTGTCGGTCTTTGTGAGAACCAATTGATAAGTCACGGCGGCTTCATCGAGCAGCGACATGACATCCGTATCGACATCCTTTACGCCGCGCCGCGCGTCGATCAGCAGCATGACCCGCTTAAGGTTTCGACGGCCACGCAGATAGTCGAAGACAAGCTGTTTCCAGCCTTCGACGATCTTTTTGGGCGCTTTCGCAAATCCATATCCCGGCATGTCGACGAGACGCATCAAGGCTGGCTCGCCGACCGGGAAGAGATTGAGAAGCTGCGTGCGCCCTGGTGTGTTGGATGTGCGCGCGAGACCAGGCTTCGAGGTCAGGGCGTTCAGAAGCGACGACTTACCGACATTCGACCGTCCGGCGAAAGCGATTTCCGGCGTATCATCCTCTGGCAATTGATCGAGGTCGGCGACGGATTTCGAAAAGGCCGCGCCGTCGCGGAACAGGCGAAGCGCGTGTTTCTCCTCGCCTGTCACGCCTTCGCGTCCGGTTCAGCTGGTGTTGGGTCCGGCGGATATTTTTTGATCAGCAGCCACTGCTGGCCAATAGAAATGATATTGTTGATCGTCCAGTAGAGCTGAAGCCCCGCAGCGAAGGGCGCCATGATGAACATGAACACCCACGGCAGGATCGAAAAGACCTTCTGCTGGATCTCGTCCATCATCGCTGGATTCAGCTTGAACTGCAGCCACATCGTGAAGCCGAGAAGAATCGGCAGCACGCCAATTGCCAGGAATCCGGGCGGGTCGAAGGGCAGGAAGCCAAAGAGATTGACCGGCGTCAGCGGATCAGGCGCGGAGAGGTCCTTGATCCATAACGCGAAAGGCTCATGGCGGACGTCGATGGCGAGGAGAAGCGTCTTGTACAGCGCATAGAAGATCGGGATCTGCAAGAAGATCGGAAGGCAACCGCCTACGGGATTCGCTTTTTCCTCCTTATAGAGCGCCAGCATTTCCTGCTGCAGCTTCGGCTTGTCCTCCTTGTAGCGCTCCTGGAGGATTTTCATCTTCGGCTGCAAGCGGCGCATTTTCGCCATCGACTCATATTGTTTGTTCGCGATGGGGAACAAGAGAATGCGAATGATGACAACGAGAAGGATGATCGCCACGCCGAAATTCCCGACGAGCCCGAACAGCCACGCAAGAAGCTGATAGATCGGCTTCGCGATAAAGCCGAACCAGCCCCAGTCGATGGCATTTTCGAGACGCGGAATGCCCTCTTCGGCTTGATAGCGATCCAGCAGGTCGACTTCCTTTGCACCCGCGAACATGCGGAAACTGGTCGACGCGCCGCCGTTTGGACCGACGGCAAGCGGGTCGCCCTGCATCGTGGCTTGATAGCGATCGGACGCGGCGCGGAAATTCGCGCGAACCGCCTGATCATTGTCCGCGATCAGCGCGCTCAACCAATATTTGTCACTGAAGCCGATCCAGCCGCCGGTGGAGGAATAGTCGACCCGCCCACCTTCATCTTCGACCAGTTCGTCATAATCGATGTCGGTCGTGGCACCGTCATAGACGCCCGTCGGACCAACATGCGCGTTGAAGGTGTCGGGGTCCGGCCCTTCTCCATCGCGCGCGATCAGTCCGTAAGGACGAGCGACGACGGCCGCGCTGCCGCGATTTTCGATCCGCTGTCGGACCGTGAAAAGATAGTCCTCGTCGATGGCGATTTCGATGAGGAAGCGCTGCCCCTGATCGTTCGTCCAGGCGAGCGTCACGGGATCGTCGGGCGTCAATTCGTCACCATCCGCGACCCAGCGTGTGGATGGGCCGGGAATGTCGCCATCGCCGGTCCAGCCGAACTCAGCGAAATAGCTGTTCTCGACGCCAGATGGTGAGAACAAGCGAATGTCCTCTTGCCCCGCAATCGTCTGGTGGTGCCGTTCCAGCAGCAGGTCGTCGATGCGTGCGCCGGTGAGGTTGATCGACCCGATGAGTGCAGGCGTCCTGATCGGGACGCGCGTCGTTTCACCGATGACTTCAGCGCGATCGCGTATTTCGACTGCCGTCGCAGCCCCGAGCGGTCCGTCATCATCGTCTTCCAAAACGACCTGCTCACCATCGACGAATTCAGTCGAGGGCTCGCTCGCGGTCGGCACGAACTGATCGCTGATCGCAGCCCAGCCGAACAGGATCGCGATCGACAGCACCATCGCCAGAAGAAGGTTGCGGTTCTCGTCGTTCATGGCGTGTCCGTTTTGTGGGGCGGCACCGGGTCATATCCCGACGCGCCGAGAGGGTGACAGCGACCGATACGGCGCAGCGCCAGCCAACCGCCTTTGATCGCGCCGTGCCGTTGCAGGGCTTCCAGAGCGTAAGCCGAGCAGGTCGGTTGATAGCGGCAGGCCGGCGGCAGGGCGGGCGAAATGAAGCGCCGCCAGACGCGGACCGGAATTGAGATCATTCGGGCAGGGAGGCTCATTTCCGTGCCCCGCGGCGTGGCCGATTATCGACCGTCGCGCGGCCGGGTGCTCGGGACAGGTCTCCGGTCATCTTCGCGAAATCCTGTGTCAGGCCGCCCGAACGCCCGATAAGGACAACGTCATGACCGGCGGGAACGGCTGTCGGCAAGGCGCGGTGCGCGGCTTCACGCAGGCGTCGCTTCAGGCGATTGCGCGTGACGGCATTGCCAATTTTCTTGGTGACGGTGAAGCCGACGCGGACCATGTCGCTGTCGTCCCCCCGATCATGCAGCAACAGGACGAAGGCGTCCGTCGCGGCGCGACGACCTTTATTAGCGGCCAGAAAATCACGGCGCTTTCGGATGACTTTCATCCGCGCGCGCCGAGCCGGTGCTAGGCGCTCAGCTTCTTGCGACCCTGACGACGACGACGGGCGATGATCTGACGACCGGATTTCGTGGCCATACGCGCGCGAAAGCCGTGCCGACGCTTGCGGACGAGATTGGAGGGCTGAAACGTGCGCTTCATCGGACATCACCTGAGGGTCTAACAAAAGAAAAGGCCGCCTGCCGCCGGAAAAGCCCGCGGGGCGACCGTTTGTGAGAAGGGAAATAGATTTGGAAGCGTCGAAAGTCAATTGCCGCTTGCGGTCATCCGTGGCTTTCGATCAGCGCGAGCTGTAACTTTGTGAGATGCCGCTGCGAAAGGCGTGACATGACCGAAACACAATCAAAGCCGTCACCGATCCGTCGTTTCGGCCCGCTCGTCATCCTCGCAGCGGGTCTGGCGCTTTTTTTCGCCCTTGGCGGCGGACAGTATCTCAGCTTCGACTACATTTCACAGCAATATGAGACGCTGACCAATTTCGTTGCCGAGAACTTCGTGGTCGCCGCGCTCGCGTTCGTCGCTCTCTACATGCTCGTCGTCGCGATCAGCGTCCCTGGGGCCGCACCGCTGACGATCGCGGGCGGGCTCCTGTTTGGCACGCTCGTCGGCGGATCGTTGACGGTAGTCGGCGCGACCATCGGGGCCATTATTGTGTTTCTCGCCGCGCGCACGGCACTCGCCGATCTTTTACGCGAGAAGGCCGGACCCCGTGTTACAAAACTGCGCGACGGGTTCGAGAAGAATGCCTTCAGCTATCTTCTTTTCCTGCGGCTCGTGCCGGCATTCCCATTTTTCCTCGTGAATATCGCAGCCGGGCTCTTCGGTATGAAAACAGTCCCCTACGCGACTGCCACTGCGCTCGGCATCATTCCCGGCACATTTGTTTTCGCTTCCATCGGCGCAGGAGCCGGCGCGATTTTCGCGCGCGGCGATGAGTTCAGTGTCGGCGGCGTGCTGACCGATCCGGCCGTCCTTTTGCCAATTCTCGGACTCGCCGCCCTCGCGCTGTTACCGATCCTCGTAAAGCGGTTTCGCGCCAAAAGGGCGGGGGCCGCGGCGTAACAGCCAGTCGGACCAGCGCCCCCAATTCGGCCAGCGCCTGCGAAACCAGATGTAGCGTCGCTTGGCCCAACGCGAATTTCTTAAGATCAGTGTTAAGCCGAGGGCGAAACCCAAGAAGCCAAGTGGCCCTGGCGCCAAGCCGCCAATTGGCGGCGCGAGCAGGCAGAGGAACACGCCCGCGACGAGTTCCGACCAGCGTCGCCAAAGCGGACGCCGCCGCCGCACAGGCCGACGCAGTTTGACGGGCTCGATATCGCTCATTCCGGGCTCAAATCAGTGGTGGTCTTTGGCTTTGCAATGGCATCAGAGGCACCTTGGTAAATTAGTCGGGTCTGGCGTCTTCGCTCGCGGGACCGGTACGGGGGAACGAGCATATGGTCGCGCATGTAAGAACGGTCGCGTTCCTTGGTCTTGAGGCGCGCAGCGTCGAGGTGCAGGTCCAGATCGCGAAGGGAAAGGATTCCTTCAATATCGTCGGTCTAGCGGACAAGGCGGTGGCCGAATCGAAAGAACGCGTCCGCGCCGCCTTCGCCGGTGTCGGCCTGGCGCTTCCCTTCCAGCGGATCACGGTGAACCTGTCTCCTGCGGATCTCCCCAAAGAAGGCTCGCATTACGACCTCCCGATCGCGCTCGGTCTCCTGACCGCCATGGGCATCGTCGATGCCGAACAACTTTCTGAGTATCTCGTGGTCGGTGAACTTGGGCTTGATGGACGCGTGGCGACCGTACCGGGCGTCCTTCTCGCCGCGCTCCACGCAAGTTCGCTCGATGTCGGGCTTATTTGTCCGGCCGCTCAGGGAGGTGAGGCGGCTTGGGCCGGGCGGATCGACGTTCTTGCGGCACCTGGCCTTCTCGAACTGATGAATCATTTCAGAGGATCGCAGCTGCTGTCGCCACCAGAACCCGCGGCCCCGCTCGAGGCCGCACCCGCGCCGGACCTGAATGCCGTAAAAGGTCAGGAAACGGCGAAGCGTGCACTCGAGATCGCGGCTGCAGGCGGCCATAATCTCTTGATGTCCGGCCCGCCCGGCGCGGGGAAGTCCCTCATGGCAGCGACTCTACCCGGCATTCTACCGGAACTCTCGCCGGACGAAGCGCTCGAAGTCTCCATGGTCGCGTCCGTCGCCGGTGAACTAGAGGCGGGCCGCCTGATTCGCCATCGGCCCTATCGCGCGCCGCATCACAGCGCGTCCATGCCGGCGCTCGTCGGTGGCGGACAGAAGGCGCGACCAGGTGAGGTCAGCCTTGCCCACCTCGGCGTCCTGTTTCTCGACGAACTGCCGGAGTTCGACCGTCGGACGCTCGACAGCCTGCGACAGCCGCTGGAGAC
>JBAUIQ010000269.1:0-1754 GCA_049683075.1 Pacificimonas sp. | reverse complement strand
TAGCGCACGCGTTTGGTGTCGGGGAGTTCGGGCAGATCTTTGCGGCAACTGGCGACGAATTCGTCGTCGAAGACCAGCGGCAGAAGATCGGGATCGGGAAAGTAGCGATAGTCGTGCGCTTCTTCCTTCGAGCGCAAGGGTCGCGTTTCCATGCGACCCGGATCGAACAGACGCGTTTCCTGCTTCACCTCTCCGCCCGATTCCAGAAGCTCGACCTGGCGCTGTGCCTCATACTCGATGGCCGCTTCGACGAAGCGCACCGAGTTGACGTTCTTGCACTCCGTGCGCGTCCCGAGCTCACCCCCCGGCTTTCGCACCGACACATTAACATCGGCGCGCATGGAACCCTGATCCATATTGCCGTCGCAACTGCCCACATAGCGGAGAATGCTTCGCAGCTTCCGCACATATGCCCCGGCCTCCGCGGGCGAGCGCATGTCGGGCTTCGACACGATTTCCATCAGCGCGACGCCCGAGCGGTTGAGGTCGACATAGCTATAGTCCGGATGCTGGTCGTGCATCGACTTGCCGGCATCCTGCTCGAGGTGGATGCGTTCGACGCCGATGTCACGGGGGTCGGCATCCTCTGGCTCGACGCGGACGATACCTTCGCCCACGATCGGGTGCGCGAATTGCGAAATCTGGTAGCCCTGCGGCAGGTCGGCGTAGAAGTAGTTTTTCCGATCGAAGCGCGACCAATTGTGGATCTCGCAATCGAGCGCAAGGCCCGTGCGAACGGCCTGCCGAACCGCCTCGCCGTTAATGACCGGCAGCATCCCTGGCATCGCCGCATCGACGAGCGACACTTGCGTGTTCGGTTCGGAGCCGAATGCGGTCGCCGCGCCGGAAAACAGCTTCGCCTCTGTCGTGACCTGCGCATGAACTTCAAGGCCGATCACGACCTCCCACTCACCGGTTTCGCCCTGAATTCGATAGTCGGTCATGTTACCACCATTTGTCCGGGGTCGCCTGGAAGCCTGCCGCACGCTCCAGCGCGGCACCCGCGTTTAGCATGTCCTGCTCCTCGAACATCTGACCGACGAGGTGCAGACCGAGCGGAAGTCCGTCGCTGTCGAGGCCGGCGGGCACGCTCATCGCCGGGAGCCCTGCAAGGCTCGCGGGGACGCAGAAGACGTCGTTCAGATACATGGCAAGCGGGTCATCGGCCTTTTCACCGGCAGCAAAAGCGGCGCTAGGCGCTGTCGGGGTCAGGATGACGTCGCACTGTTCGAAGGCGTCCGCAAAGTCGCGCTTAATGAGCGTGCGAACCTTCTGTGCCTGAAGATAATAGGCATCGTAATAGCCAGCCGAGAGGACATAGGTGCCGATCATCACACGGCGTTGCACCTCATCGCCAAAGCCCGCCGAGCGGGTCGCCTCGTACATGTCTATAAGATTGCCGCCGTCAGGCACCTCGCGCTGGCCGTAGCGAACACCGTCATAACGGGCGAGGTTCGACGACGCCTCGGCAGGCGCGATTATGTAGTAAGCCGGAAGCGCGTATTTCGTGTGCGGCAGGGAGATGTCGACGATCTCCGCCCCGGCATCGCGCAGCATGTCCGCGCCCTTCGCCCACAGCGTCTCGATCTCCGGCGGCATGCCGTCGATGCGATACTCTTTCGGAATGCCGACGCGCTTGCCTTTCACGTCGGCAGTCAGCGACGCCGCGAAGTCTGGTACGGTCATGTCGAGGCTGGTCGAATCCTTGGGATCGAAGCCCGCCATGACCGACAGCATGATCGCACAGTCCTCGA
>JBAUIQ010000268.1:0-8795 GCA_049683075.1 Pacificimonas sp. | reverse complement strand
CGCGCCCTTGCCGATGACGTCGAAGACCTTGGCGGGTTCGAGGCCGCTTTCGAGGGCGAAGTTGACGCCCTCTGCGAGCCCTTGGAGGACGCCCGCAATGCAGATCTGGTTGACCATCTTCGTGGTCTGGCCGGTGCCGGGACCGCCCATATGGCCGATGCGTTTGGCATAGGCGTTCATGACGGGCTCGGCGCGGGCGACGGCCCCGCCCTCCCCGCCGACCATAACGGTCAGTTCGCCCGTCTCCGCGCCCGCCTGCCCGCCGGAGACCGGCGCGTCGAGCGCGGTAAAGCCGCTGGATTGCGCGATGTGGGCGAGCTCGCGGGCGAGCTTTGCTGACACCGTGGTGTGATCGATGAATATGCTGCCGTTTTTCATTTTTGCAAAGGCGCCGGTATCCTTTGCGAGCGCGATCTCGCGCAGGTCTTCGTCGCGGCCGACGCAGGCGAAGGCGATGTCGGCGTCCTCGACGGCCTCTGCGGGGGTGTCGACCGCTTGCCCGCCATGCTGTGCGACCCAGGCCTTCGCCTTGACAGCGGTGCGGTTATAGACGGTGACGTCGTGGTCGGCGGCGGCAAGATGCCCGGCCATGGGGTAACCCATAACACCTAGGCCGAGGAATGCGATCTTGGTCATGACGCGGGTCTAGGCCGCAAACGGAAGCCGATCCAACGTTCATTGCTCGTTGAGGGGCCTTGGCTTATCTGACGATCAGGCAGTCCATGGCTATTTTCCGTACCCTCCTTCTCGCGATCGTCGCGGGCGCGCTGCTGGCGGCGACGGTGTTCGGCGTCAGTCGGTATCGTGACCAGCAGCTGTTTCGCGAAGTCATCGCCGCCAATGTCGAGGCACCAGTCGGGACGGGGCGCTTCGTCGAGCAGCTGAACAACTGGGTCTATCACAAGGAAGGCTTCGCGCAGTGCGAGGCGCGTTATGTGTGGGATCCGCTGGGCGCGACGCCGAAGCAGATTTTCGACGCGGGCGGGGATTGCTCTGACAAGTCACGGCTGTTGTCGGCGATGCTGGACAGCGTCGGGATGGAGTCGACGCTGGTCATGTTGCAGCCCTGCCGGACGTGTGCGTCGACGCACACGATCGTCAATGCGGAGGTCGAGGGCGATGTGGTGGCCGCCGATCCCGTGTATGATATCGTCTGGCCGAACGCGGCGGGGGGCTATCATGGTGTCGCGGACATCCGGGACGACAATGACATATTGATGGACCGGTTGGCCGAGTTACAGCGGCTGCGGCCGGTCCCGGACAAGATCAATTTCCACTCGCCGGACGAGATGAAATACGGCTTTCCGAAGACGGTGAACTGGGATCGCGATGGGGTATTCGCGGCGATGGGGTCTGCGGTCGCGGTCTTCACGGACGAGCCCTATCTGGTGCAGCGGCCACGCCTGTTCGAGGATCCGAAGCTGTTCCTGATGTGGGCGATGATCGGACTGGCGGCGGGCGCGGCACTGCTGTTGCTGATTTTCCGGCGGCGCCTAGATTAGGGGAGCACTCTTACCTCCCCTCATTCGAAGGACACCTCCCCGCCATGGCCGACAAATATGATCTGATCGTTATCGGTGCCGGTCCGGGCGGCTATGTCGCCGCGATCCGCGCCGCGCAAAACGGTCTGAAAGTCGCCTGCGCGGAGAGCCGCGAGACGCTTGGTGGAACGTGCCTCAATGTCGGCTGCATTCCGTCAAAGGCGCTGTTGCACGCGAGCGAATATTATGCGGAGGCGAATTCGGGAGCGCTGGAGAAGTTCGGCGTGAAGCTGGGCAAGGTCACGCTCGACTGGGACGCGATGCTGTCTGAAAAGGAAAAGGCAGTCGCCGAACTGACCGGCGGGATCGAATTCCTGTTCAAGAAGAACAAGGTCGACTGGCTGAAAGGTCATGCGAAGTTCACCGGCGCGAACAGCGTCGAGGTGGACGGCAAGAGCTATGACGCCGACAAATTCGTCATCGCGACGGGCTCGTCAGTCACCCCGCTGAAAGGCGTCGAGGTGGATGGGAAGGTCGTGATTTCGTCGACCGAGGCGCTGTCATTGCCCAACGTGCCGAAGCGCATGCTGATCATCGGGGGCGGCTATATCGGGCTGGAGCTGGGCAGCGTTTACGCGCGGCTCGGTACGAAGGTCACGGTTGTCGAGTATATGCCGACGATCACGCCCGGTTTGGACGCGGAGGTGACGAGGGCCTTTGCAAAGATCCTGAAGAAACAGGGTCTTGAGATGAAGACCTCGACCAAGGTGACGGGTGTCGAGGTGAAGGGCAAGACGGCGACGGTCACGGTCGAGCCCGCGGACGGCGGCGATGCGGAGACGATCGAAACGGACGTCGTGCTGCTGTCGATCGGGCGCGTGCCGAACACGGATGGGCTGAACCTCGAGGCGGCAGGCCTCGCGACCAACGACCGCGGGCAGGTCGAGGTCGACGAGCGGAACCGCACGAAGGTCGAGCATATCTATGCGATCGGTGACGTAACCACGGGCCCGATGCTGGCGCACAAGGCGGAGGACGAGGGTGTCGCCGTCGCCGACTGGGCGGCGGGCAAGACCGGCTATGTCAATCATGCGGTGATCCCGGCGGTCGTCTACACGCGTCCCGAGGTCGCGTCGGTCGGGAAGACCGAAGAGGAGCTGAAGGACGAGGGCGCGGCCTATGTCGTCGGCAAATTCCCCTTCGCCGCCAACAGCCGCGCGAAGACAAACCGCGATACGGACGGCTTCGTGAAGGTACTGGCGGACAAGGAGACGGACCGGGTGCTCGGCGTCCACATCATCTCGACGATGGCAGGCACGATGATCGGCCAGGCCGCGCAGGCGATGGAGTTTGGTGCGAGTTCGGAAGACATCGCGCTAACGTGTCACGCGCATCCGACGCATTCGGAGGCGCTGAAGGAAGCGGCGATGGACGTGGAGGGGTCGCCTATTCACGCGTGATTATTGTCCGCTATGAATGGGAAGCGAAATGTCTGCAATTGATACCTAGCCAGTCAATTCAGACATTCCGAAGCAATCTCTCGCTATCGCAATCAATAGGGACGAAGCTCTCGAAGCGTAGACGGTCGAGAGTGACTTCGCCTGAGGAGGCAAGATGCGAGAGCAAAGAGACAATTGCTATTCTCTGACCATTGATCTGATACTCTTCGACAAGCATCGATGGAGGGGCAATGTCCTCCGTCTTCAGTTGTCTGATCGACGGGTAGGCCTGCACCCTTTCTACGGCTGCACCGAGCTCCGGAAGATGCGATGCTTCCACGCGCAGGCGCCTCAAAGTCTCCGAAAGAACCGTTTCTGGATTACGCAACCACCGACAAAGCCCTCGTGGATGAAAGACGAAATCATAAATGTTGGGCCCGTCTGGGGAGGACGTCGTTTGCCATAGATCCTCGTTCGGCGAAGCCCATTTGATCAGTCTTTTCATCAGATCGTTCATCGCCACGAGCGAACCGTCAGGCTCGAAGGCATATGCTGGCCAGATCGTCATGCGCTTCAAAAGGTCGCGGATGAATGCGCTCTCATGCGCAGGGCTTACGTCCTTGATCTCGCCGTACGAAATGGTCGCGAGCAAAGAGCGATGTTCCCAGCCCTTGAGCGCCATCGCCCGGGTCAAGTTCCTAAGGCTTCGAGAGCCAGGCTGCGAGCGTCCGGTCTCGAGGAAACTGATGTGTCGTTGGGAGAGGCCGGCTCGAAGCGCCAATGTTTCTTGGGACCAACCTCGCGCCCGTCGAAGTGCTGCTAGCGTCTGACCAAATGACATCACGAGCGAATATGACATGGAGGTAATTGAGTCCACTACCTCTAGTGGCATGTGGTTGGAAAGGAGATTAACATGCTGGAGAATTGGAAAAACTGGATCGCGGCCTTTGATGCCGCTGTGGAACAGGATGACTGGGCATCACTTCGTCCTCTTCTGGCTGACGATGTCATCTACACCGTTTCGGGTGTCCCGTTTGCCTGCCATCTGGTTGGAATTGATGCTGTGCTCGCAGGCTTTCGAAAATCCATCTCGAATTTTGACCGTCATTTCGACAAACGCATGTGGTTTGGTGTTGGAGTGCGCGAATATGCACCTGATGTCGTGACCGGACGTGCCATGGGCGTATATCGACTGCGAGACCTGCCGCTTCTACATTTCTCGGCACCAAGTATATGGCGCTTTAACCATGGGAAAATCGCGATGATGCAGGATTGCTATGATCTCGCAGAGGCGGACGTGCAGGCGGCTTTGGCTTGGCTAAGCGAACACGCTCAGGATCTCGACGCGAGCTATTCCTGAGATGACTTTGAATCACATCAAACTGTGTCGGCTTTCGGGAAGAGCGGTGAGAGCCAATGGACGTCCGCTTCTGGTGTCGTAAGCAGACGACATTGCTCCTTAAAAACTTGGCAACTCCGAAACCTCGCCATCCCCGCCCGGGGTATGTATCCCGCATTCGGTTTTGTCCCAGCCGCGCCAGCGGCCTGAGCGGGGGTCTTCGCCGGGTTTGACCTTTGAGGTGCAGGGGGCGCAGCCGATGGAGGGGAAGCCTTCGGCTTCGAGCGGATGGCGGGGGAGGTTTCGGCGGTCGAGGTGGGCCTGGACGTCGTCCGGGGTCCAGTCGATCATGGGGTTGATCTTCAGGCGACCGTCTTCGGCCTCGACGCGGGGGAGTGCGGCACGGGTGGCGGCCTGGAAGCCCTTCCGGCCGGTGATCGAGCCGCGATAGGGGGCGAGCGCGCGTTCGAGGGGAATGACTTTTCTAAGTTCGCAGCAGCCGTCGGGGTCGTAGGACCAGCGGAGGCCCTTCTCGTCCCTGGCGGCGAGATCGGCGGGGTCGGGGTGGACGGTGATGACGTTCGTCAGACCAAGACGCGCGGTGACCTCGTCGCGATAGGCGAGGGTTTCGGGGAAATGCTTGCCGGTATCGAGGAAGATGACGGGCACATCGGGGTCGACCTGGGCGGCGAGGTCGAGAAGGACAACGGACTCCGCGCCGAAAGACGAGACGAGGGCGAGCTCGCCCGGTGCGAACTCGTTCAGCATGACGTCGAGAAATTCGGTCGTTTCGAGCCCGGCAAGCTCTTCGTTCAGGCGCGCGGCGTCGGCGTCGGTATAACCGATGTCGAGTCGATCCACTCGATGAGGGGCCGCCCGACGAAGAGCGGCCTCAGCCATGGCGCAGCGCCCAGATGGGGGCGGCCCCACCAGACAAAGAAACGGCGGCCTTTTGATAGTCGTGCGGCCAGCGGTTCATGGCGGCCTCGGCAGCCGAGGCTTCGATGGCCTCAGCGGGCGCGAAGCTGTCGAAACCGCAGCGGCGCATGAAGCCGATCTGATCGATCAGGACATCGCCCTCGGCGCGCAATTCGCCGGTATAGCCCTCCTCCCGCAGGATGCGCGCGGCGCTGTAGCCACGGCCGTCGCGATAGGCGGGGAAGCCGATCTCGATGAGCTTGAGGCGCTTCAAGTGCGGGATGAGCTCGCGCGCGTCGGCGCCGGGTTCGAGGCGGACGGCGACAGCCTCCGGCTGATCGGCGAAGGCCTCCAAGGTGACGGCGGGCTCGTTGACGGCTGCGTCGTCGCGGTAGCGGGGCCAGCTGCTCATGCGGAAGCTCCGTCGGGAAGGCGCGCGATGACCTTGATCTCGAAGAGATAGCCGCCGAGCCAGGTCGTGCCGACGGCGGTCCAGTTCGGATAGGGTTTCTCGCCGAAAACTTCGGCCTTGGCGGCGGCGAAATGGGGCATGTTGGCCTCCGCATCGACATGGAAGCTGAGGATGTCGACGACATCGTCGACGGTACAGCCCGCGGCGTCGAGGACCGCCTTCAGGTTCTCGAACGCTTGCCGGTACTGCGCGGCAGGATCGGCGACGGGCTCGCCATCAGGGCCGCTGCCGACCTGGCCGGAGATGAACAGGAAATTGCCTGAGCGCACGGCGGCGGAATAGCCGAACTTCTCGTAAATCGCCTGCCGACCCTCGGGGAAAACGACGTCGCGCTTAGCCATAAAGCGCCTCCTTGAACGGGGCCATGCCGAGGCGGCGGTAGGTGTCGAGGAAGCGTTCCCCGTCCTGCCGCTCGCGGGTGTAAAGGACGGTCACGGTTTCGATGGCGTCGACGAGCCCGTCCTCGTCGAAACCGGGGCCGGTGATCTTGGCGAGGCTGGTGTCCTCCGCCGCCGAACCGCCGAGAAGCAGCTGGTAGCTTTCGACGCCCTTCCGGTCGACGCCGAGGACGCCGATGTGTCCGGCGTGGTGGTGGCCGCAGGCGTTGATGCAACCAGACATCTTGATCTGGAGATCGCCAAGTTCCTGCTCCTTCGGCGCAAGGCGCTTCGCGACCTTCTGCGCCAGTGGGATGGAGCGGGCGTTGGCGAGGCTGCAATAATCAAGGCCCGGGCAGGCGATGATGTCGCTGGCGCGATCGAGATTGGCAGGCGCGAGGTCGGCCTCCGCCAGCGCCTGCCACAGGGCGTAGAGATCGGCCTGTTTCACATGCGGAAGGACAAGGTTCTGCGCGTGCGTGACGCGGACTTCGCTCTCGGAATATCGGTCCGCGAGGCCGGCGATCAGGTCCATCTGTTCTGCCGACGCATCGCCTGGAATGCCGCCGACGGGCTTCAGGCTGATGGTGACTGCGGTGAGACCGTCGAGGCGATGCGGAAAAAGGTTGGTGTCGGTCCAAATGCGGAAATCGGGGTCGTCGACAAGGTCGCCCGCACCATCGGCGACAAGCTTCGGCGATGCGTCCTCGAAGAAGGCATTGATGCGCTCAAGCTCCGCGCGCGGCGGGTCGAGGTCAAGCGGCTTCATCGCCTCATATTCGGCCTCGACCTGACGGGTGAACTCCTCGGCGCCGAGCTCGTGGACGAGGATCTTGATGCGGGCCTTGTACTTGTTATCGCGGCGGCCGTAGCGGTTGTAGACCCGGAGGATTGCCTCCGAATAGCTGACCAGCTCGTCGGCGGGCAGCCATTCGCGGATGACAGGCGCGATCATGGGCGTGCGGCCCATGCCGCCGCCGGCGTAGACTTCCGCGCCGATTTCGCCGTTCTTTTCGACCATGCGGACGCCGATGTCGTGCAGGCGCATGGCGGCGCGGTCCTCTGCCGACGCGATGACGGCGATCTTGAACTTGCGCGGCAGGAACGAGAACTCCGGGTGGAAACTCGACCATTGGCGCAGCAGCTCGGCATAGGGCCGCGGGTCGCAGACCTCGTCCGCCGCGACGCCCGCGAACTGGTCGGCGGAGATGTTGCGGATGCAATTGCCGGACGTCTGGATCGCGTGCATCTCGACGGTCGCGAGGTCGGCCAGAAGGTCAGGTGCGTCCTTCAGCTGAATCCAGTTGTACTGAATATTCTGGCGCGTCGTGAAATGGCCATAGCCTTTGTCATATTTGCGCGCGATCTCGGCCAACATGCGCATCTGCACGGACGATAGCGTGCCATAAGGAATGGCGACGCGCAGCATGTAGGCGTGAAGCTGCAGGTAGAGGCCGTTCATCAGGCGGAGCGGCTTGAACTGGTCCTCTGTCAGGTCGCCCGCGAGGCGGCGTTCGACCTGGTCGCGAAACTCCGCCACACGGGCGTCGACCATCGCCTGGTCGTAATGGTCATAGCGATACATGAACGTCACCTTCGGACTGGACGCCGAGGTCCGGGCGAACCGACGGGCCGAGCGCGCGCATGCGCTCTTTAATGTGAAGGGGTCGCGGGCCATCGGAAGTGGCTTCGGCCTCGATTTCCCAGGCTTCGGAGACGGCATGGCTGTTTTCGCCGGTGCGATGGATGATGCCGTCCGCCTGGTCGGGGCCGTCGCCCGGCTCGACGAGGATCGCGTCGGCGATGCTGCGCGACCAGCCGTCCCCGGTCCACCAGACGACGTCGCCGGTCTTCAGATCGTTGCCCGTGACGAGCCTCATGCAATGGTCTCCAGTAGTAGGGTATCCGCAACGCCGAGGCGCGCGACGTCGCCGACCACGATCAACGCCGGGCTGCGGACGTTCGTATGTTTTACCAGTCCCTCGAGATCGGCCAGTAACGTGCGGAGGACGCGCATGTCGGGGCGCGTGGCGTTTTCGAGGATCGCTATGGGGGTATCGGGCGCGAGGCCGTCGTCGATCAGCTTCTCGGCGATCGCCGCGCTGGTCGCGACGCCCATGAAGATAACGAGCGTGCGACCCTTGCCCGCGAGGCCCGACCAGTCCTGGTCACTGAGGCCCTTGCACTGACCCGCAACGAAGCTGACCGTCGAGGCATGGTCGCGGTGGGTCAGCGGCATGGCGGCGGCGGCGGCCCCGCCGAGCGCGGCGGAGATGCCGGGAATGATGGTGACGGAGATGCCCGCGGCATTGGCCGCTTCGACCTCTTCGCCGCCGCGCCCGAAAACGAACGGGTCGCCGCCCTTCAGACGGACAACGCGGTGCCCGGTCTCGGCTTCGCGGACGAGGAGCGCGCCGATCTGATCCTGCGGCAGCGTGTGGCGGGCGCGGCGTTTGGCGACGCTGATATAGCGGGCGTCTGGGTTAGCGAGGGCGAGAATGGCGTCCGAAACGAGGCCGTCATGAACGACGACATCGGCGCTTTCGAGCGCGCGAACCGCCTTAACGGTCAAGAGCTCCGGATCACCGGGGCCCGCGCCGACGAGGATGACATGGCCGTCTTTGCTCATGGCACCTCAATTGGGCGCTGCGGGCGGAAAGCCCAAGCAATGAAATCTTTGCGGACGTGAAGGCCGCGGGTTTTCAGACTAAGGAGACGCGCCGCTCACCAACCAACATGCGCACGACATCGCCATTCGTCCGCACGCTG
>JBAUIQ010000267.1:0-14039 GCA_049683075.1 Pacificimonas sp. | reverse complement strand
CTCCAAGACCATAGCCTGATGTGATATAAACCCCGAGTCGTGGGAGACGGATCATGGACGCAGTCACTGGTAGCATCGAAGGCGGTTGCCCGTTTGGGCGCGGCGAGGCGCGGACGCTTTTGGGTCGGCAAAACCGGGATTGGTGGCCGGAGCAGATCTCGCTCGACATCCTGACGCAGCAGGGAAAGTCGCCCGATCCGTTCGGCGCGGAATTCAACTATGCCGAGGCTTTCAAGAGCATCAACTACGAGGCGCTGAAGGCGGACCTGACGGCGTTGATGACGGATAGTCAGAGTTGGTGGCCTGCGGATTATGGCCATTACGGCCCCTTCTTCATCCGCATGGCGTGGCACGCGGCGGGCACCTATCGCACGGCGGACGGGCGCGGCGGAGCATCGTCGGGCGCGCAACGCTTTGCGCCGCTGAACTCGTGGCCGGACAACGCCAATCTCGACAAGGCGCGGCGGCTTCTCTGGCCGATCAAGCAGAAATATGGGCGCGCTCTCAGCTGGGCCGATCTCCTCATTCTGACCGGCAATGTCGCCATCGAGTCGATGGGCGGACCGGTCTTCGGTTTCGGCGGCGGCCGCGAGGACATCTACGCCGCCGAGAAGGACGTCTATTGGGGCACCGAAGAGAATTGGGTCGCCGATGAGGAGACCCGCATCACGGACGAGTCAGCGCTCGAGAACCCGCTCGCGGCGATCCAGATGGGCCTGATCTACGTCAATCCGGAGGGGCCGGGCGGCAATCCCGATCCGGCGCAGTCGGCGCGCGACATTCGCGAGACCTTCGCGCGCATGGGCATGAACGACGAGGAGACCGTCGCGTTGACCGCGGGCGGTCACACCTTCGGCAAGTGTCACGGCGCGGGCGATGCGCGTCTCGTCGGTGTCGAGCCGGAGGGCGAGGACATCGCGGCGCAGGGCCTCGGCTGGCATTCGGAACATGAAAGCGGCGTCGGCGGTCACGCCATCACGTCCGGCCTCGAGGGGCCGTGGACGGCGACGCCGATCAGCTGGGACGGCGATTATTTCGAGCAGTTGCTGGGCAACGACTATGAGCTGGTGGAGAGCCCGGCGGGCGCGAAGCAGTGGCAGCCGAAGGATCCCGAAGCCGCCGGCATGGCACCGAATGCGCATGACTTGTCGAAGCGTGTGCCGACGATGATGACGACGGCGGACATGGCCATGAAGGTCGATCCGGCATATCTCGAAATCTCGAAGCGGTTCCGCGACGATCATGAGGGCTTCAAGGATGCCTTTGCCCGCGCGTGGTTCAAACTCTGCCACCGCGATATGGGGCCGAAGGCGCGTTATCTAGGACCCGAAGTGCCCGCCGAAGACTTAATCTGGCAAGATCCAACGCCTGCCGGGCCGACGGTTTCCGATGGCGATGTCGCGAAGCTGAAAGATGCAGTGCTCGAAAGCGGGCTCTCCGTTGGACAGCTGGTGAAGGCGGCATGGGCCTCGGCGTCCACCTATCGCCAGTCCGATCACCGCGGCGGCGGCAATGGCGCGCGCGTGCGGCTGGCCCCGCAGAAGGACTGGGCAGTCAACGAGCCGGACGAACTGTCGAGCGTTCTTGCAAAACTCGAGGATATTCGCGCGGCGGCGCCCGGCGGCGTTTCGATGGCCGACCTCATCGTGATTGCGGGCAGCGCGGCGGTCGAAAAGGCCGCGAAGGACGCTGGCTTCGACATTATCGTTCCCGTCACGACCGGGCGCGGCGATGCGAGCCAGGACCAGACCGACGTCGGCAATTTCGAGCCGATGGAGCCGAAGGCCGACGGTTTCCGCAATTACCTCTCGGCGAAGCACAGCGTGCCGACGGAAGAACTGCTCTTGGACCTCGCACATCTTCTGGCGCTCAGTCCGCCGGAAATGGCTGTTCTGGTCGCGGGCCTGCGCGTTCTCGGTGCCAACCATGGCGATAGCGAACATGGCGTCCTGACGGACCGCAAGGGCCAGCTGACCAACGATTTCTTCGTCAATCTCCTGGACATGCGGACGGCATGGAAAGTCGTCGACAAGAGCGAAGACGAAGAGTTTGTCGGGACGGACCGGGATACGGGCGAGGCGCTCTGGACCGCGACGCGTACCGATCTCGTCTTCGGATCGGCGTCCGAACTGCGCGCGATTTCCGAAGTCTATGCCGCGGACGATGCGAAGGAGAAGTTCGTTCATGACTTCGTGGCCGCCTGGACGAAGGTCATGAATGCGGATCGCTACGACTTGCGCGCCTAAATGGCGGGCGCGTCAGCCGAGCAGCTGTCGTGCTCGCGCCGCTATGCCTTCGCCGAGCTGGTGGAACGCGTCTGACAGCGCGGCACCGTCGCGCCATGCGAGGCCGATGCTGCGATAGGCCGGTTCCCAGCCCGCAATGTCGGGCGTGACCGTGCCGCTGCGGCCTGCCGCCTCGGAGCGGAGGTAGAGTTCCGGCAGCAGCGCGAGGCCAAGGCCGGACGCCGTCATTTGCTGCAGGCTGTCGAGGCTGGTGCCTTCGTAATCGCGCATCAGGCGCATGTCGTAGCGCGCGCAGATGGCCTCGACCTGGCGATGATAGGGATGACGCGGATCGAGTGACAGGACTGGCTCGCCAGCGAGGGCTGCCGTATCGCCGCCGCCTGCCAGCGGATGATCGACCGGCACAACGAGAAGCAGCGTTTCCCGGAAGAGCGGCTCCGACACGACGCCGGGCGCATCGAGCGGCAGCGCGCCGAGCAGAAGGTCGAGGCGCGCGCGGGTCAGCGCGTCGAGCTGGTCGTCCGGAATGCCTTCCTGAATGACGAGCTTCAGATCGGGCGCATCCTTATGCAGGGCGGCGATCACTCCCGGTAAGAGATAGGGTCCGAGCGTCGGTGTAACGCCGAATCTGAGCGTTCCCGTCAGACGGCCGGCGGCGCGGGCGGCGAAGTTTCGGATGTCGTCGACGCTCGCAAGGACGTTACGCGCTCGCTCGGCCAGTTCCCGTCCGGGCGGCGTGAGCGCCGCGCCGCGCCCACGCCGTTCCACCAGATCGATACCGAGACGCTGCTCGAGCGTCCGGATCTGCTGGCTGAGCGTCGGTTGAGAGACGTTCGCCTGCTGCGCGGCACGGCCGAAATGGCCGGTGTCGGCGAGGGTGACGAGATAGTCGAGTTGGCGAAGCGTCGGCATAGAATGTCCATAGCCCAAGACTATCGATCTGCGCCAGCCCAATCGATTGGTGTGATCAGTGGCAAGGTCTCATATCCAGAATACAGACAAACCGAACCGGAAAGGACAGGCTATGCGAATATTCAACACTGGTCGACCGAAGTCCGGTCGAATGAGAATGAAGATACTGGCCCTGCGCGCACTTGCGACGCTCCGAAAGGACGCCGCCGACAAGCCATATCGCGCGCCGCGATCGGCGGACGGCCATCCGCTGCCCTACCCCAGCGAGGCCTTTGCCGCCGATCCGCTGGCCGGACCGATTTTCGCGTCCCGCCGTCTGCCCTGAATGCCATTTGGGAGGAATTTAGATATGCAAGCCAGAGTCGATGCGCTGAGCGCACGTCATGCCAAACTGAGCGCGAAGATCCGAAAGACGCGCGCGCGCCCCGCCAGCGCGTGGAGCGCCGCGCTCGCGAAGATGAAGCGCCAGAGACTGGCGCTGAAGGACGAAATCCAGCGGCTACGCCGCCGGGATACCGGAGGAAACGGGCCGCAAGCGGCCTGACGCCAGCCTCCGGAACGGCACGGGGTTCGACTCCCCCTTACCCAACCCCCTGCCGCCATTGTAGGACAGCACGATCCGGCTCCCCCTCGGATCGTGCTGTCCGTTTTTTTGTAGGACGACCAGACTGATGCCCACGGCTCTCAGGCCCGCCGCCTTCACGCCGATGATGCGCGATTTTCTGAAAAAGGAATCGAGTGGCGGGATTATCCTGTTCGGGGCCGCGGTGCTGGCCATCATATTTGCGAACAGCGGACTGGCGGCGTCCTATTTCGGGCTGCTCGACGTGCCGGTGCAAGTCCGGGTCGGCGCGCTCGATATCGACAAGCCGCTCCTCCTCTGGATCAACGATGGCCTGATGGCGCTGTTCTTCTTCCTGATTGGGCTAGAGGTGAAGCGGGAGATCCTGGCGGGCGAACTCTCCAGTCTAGACAAGGCGGGCCTGCCCATCATCGCGGCCATTGGCGGTATCGCGCTGCCCGCACTGGTCTTCGTCGGCATCAACATGGAGTCTCCGGCGAACCTCTCCGGCTGGGCCATTCCGGCGGCGACCGACATCGCCTTCGCGCTCGGCATCCTCGCACTTCTCGGCAGCCGCGTACCGCCCGCGCTGAAGGTCTTGCTGTTGGCGATCGCCATCATCGACGATATCGCCGCCATCGCCATCATCGCGCTGTTCTACACCGCGCAGCTGAGCGTCCTGTCGCTCGGCCTCGCGGCGGCGGGCCTCGTCATCCTGTTCATCCTCAACCGGCGCGGCGTCACGGCGATCACGCCCTATGCACTGATCGGCCTGTTCATCTGGGTCTGCGTTTTGAAATCGGGTGTCCACGCGACGCTGGCAGGTGTCGCCGTCGCGCTGTTCATCCCGCTCGATGGCCCGAACGAGACCTCGCCGCTCCGGCATCTGGAACATGCCATGCATCCGTGGATCGCCTTTGCCGTGCTGCCGGTTTTCGCATTCGCCAATGCGGGCGTGTCGCTGGCGGGCGTCGGCATCTCCGACCTCTTTGCGCCGCTGCCGCTTGGTATCGCCGCGGGCCTCGTCATCGGCAAGCAGGTCGGCGTCTTCGGCTTCGCGCTCATCGCGGTGAAGACCGGCCTTGCGAAGCTGCCGCCGAGTCTGAGCTGGTCGCAAATTTATGGCCTCGCCTGTATCACCGGCGTCGGCTTTACGATGAGCCTCTTCATCGGCACGCTTGCCTTCGACGCGCCCGCGCAGATCGACGCGGTGAAGCTGGGCGTTCTCTCCGGCTCGCTGATTTCGGGCATCACGGGCGTTGCCGTCCTGCTGCTGACGGCGAAGCGCGAGCCGGTGGCCGTGCCGGCTTCATAAGCGTCGCCGCAGCGTTAAACAGAGCGTATGCCGAACGCACCGATCATCCGGCCGGAACGATCCGAGGACTCACAGGCGATCCATGCCCTGACCAAAGCGGCTTTCGCGCCGATGCTGTTTGCGGGCGGCAACGAGCCGGACATCGTCGATGCACTGCGGGATGCGGGCGCGCTGACCCTGTCGCTGGTTGCCGAGCAGGGTGGTGAAATCGTCGGGCACGTGGCCTTCTCGCCGATGACATCGGACGACGGCGCCGAGGGTTGGTGTGCGCTCGGACCCGTTTCTGCCGCGCCCGATCGCCAGAAGCAAGGCATTGGTCGCGCGCTGATCGAGGCGGGTCTCGACGAATTGCGCGCCAAGGGCGCGGCGGGCTGTGCGCTAACCGGCAATCCGCTCTATTATCGCCGCTTCGGTTTCGAGGTGACGCCGGACATCTGTCCGCCGGGCGAGCCTGCCGAATATTTCATGACATTACCGCTCGCCGCACCGCCGCCGTCCGCGACGCTTCACTTCCACCCCATCTTTCACGCCTAAGGTCGTGCCGACGCTGCTCATCGTCTATCATTCGCGGACCGGCGGGACCGAGGCGATGGTCGAGGCCGCAGCCGAAGCGGCGCGGGCGGAGTGCGAAGTTTTGGTGAAGCGCGCGCCGGACGCCGGACCGGACGACTTGCTAGGTGCCGATGGCTATTTGTTTGCCGCGCCGGAGAATCTGGCGGCGATTGCGGGGTTGATGAAGGACTTCTTCGACCGCTGCTATTATCCGGTGCTCGGGCGGATCGAGGGGCGGCCCTATGCGCAGATGGTTTGCGCGGGGTCCGATGGCGAGAATGCGGCGCGGCAGACGGCGCGCATTGCGACGGGCTGGCGACTTAAGGCGGTGGCCGAGCCGCTGATCGTCAAGGTCGACGCGCAGACGCCGGAAGCCATTCTCTCCGCGAAAACACTGTCCGAAGACCAGCTCGCGCCGTGCCGCGAACTTGGGGCGTCGCTCGGGGCAGGCCTCGCGCTCGGAATCTTTTAGGGGCTATTTTCTGACGCGACGTACAGAAAGCCGCTTGGGGCGGACGGATGGCGCGCCTACATGGCGGGAATGACAGCGTCCCCCGACATCGATTCCGAACAAGTCCAGAAGCGCCCCAAGCCAGCGCGTCCTTCGCGCCCGGCGGCGCGCCTTGCGGCCGTGCAGGCGCTTTACCAGCGGGAGATGTCGGACGCGAAGCTGGCCGACCTGTTGCGCGAATGGCACGAGCACCGCTTGGGCCGAGAGATCGAAGGTGATGAGTTCGCCGATGCCGATGTCGACCTGTTCGACGAGATCGTTTCCGGCGTCGCACTGGCGAGCGATGAATATGACACGGCGATTCAGGACGTGCTGGCGGAAGGTTGGAGCGTGAAGCGGCTCGACAAGCCGATGCACCAGCTGCTGCGTTGCGGCGTCTTCGAGCTGACCCAGCATAAGCGCACGCCGACGGGCGCGATCATCTCCGAATATGTCGATGTCGCGAAGGCGTTTTACGAAGCGCCGGAGCCGGGCTTCGCCAACGGCGTCCTCGATTCGATCGCGAAGAAGGTTCGCGCGGCGACATAAGCGGATGACGGAAGCGGAGATCGTCGCCCGCCTGCGGGATGTCGCGACAGGCGCCGCCGCCCGCAATCTGCAGGACGATGCCGCGGTCTGGCTGCCACCGCTCGGGCGGGAGCTGGTGTTGACGCACGACGTGATTGCGTGCGGCGTTCACTATCTGCCGGACGACGACCCGAGCGACATTGCCTGGAAGCTGGTGGCGGTGAACCTGTCGGACCTTGCCGCGAAGGGGGCGGTACCGTCGGGCGTGCTGATCGGCCTGACGCTGACCGATGAAGACGACGCGTGGATCGAGCGGTTCGCCTCAGGTCTCGTGCGGGTGCTAAATGAGCATGATACGCAGCTATTTGGTGGCGACACAGTTCGGGCGAAGGGCGCGACGTCGCTTGGGTGCACGGCGATCGGGCATGTCGCGCGCGGCGTGGCGCTGGCACGGGGCGGCGCGCAGGGTGGCGACGATCTCTGGGTGACGGGCACGATCGGCGATGCCGGGCTTGGGCTGGCCATTCGGCAGGGTGAGGGCGAAGCCAATGCCTTTCTGGAACGTCGCTACCGGTTGCCGTTTCCGAGGCTTGCTGTCGGACAGGCACTTTTCACGGCGGGTGTGACGGCGGCGATGGATGTGAGCGACGGGCTGCTGATCGATGCGGATCGCATGGCGACGGCCAGCGCGCTGGCGCTGGAAATCGATCTTGCGAGGGTGCCGCTGTCGGACGAGGCCGAGACGCGGTTGTCGGACGGGACGAAGGGTCGGCTGCAGGCTGCGACGGCAGGTGACGATTACGAATTGTTATTCGCGGCGCCGTCCAATGCGCGCGCAAGGATTGAGAGCCTCTGCAATGCCAAACGTCTTCGCGTGACGCGGGTCGGCTCATTTCGAGCCGGCGGCGGTCTACACATAAAAGGCGTCGATGGTGAAATCGTTCAGGCGGGGCGGCTGGGCTATGCGCACGACTAGCCTGACGGCTTGGGCCAATTTTCATGGCGACCGCGCCAACTTCCGTCCGAAAGTCTTGACCCGGCGGCATTAATGACTAGCAAGGCGCGCAGCTTCTTGGGGGGAAGAGCTATGCGAGCCTTCGCCAGTCTCTGCCGGGCCCCCGAAACTGTTTTGGGGACGATCACGACATGAGCATCACTGTCGCCGCGCTTCTGTGCGGGCTTGCCGCTGTCTTGTACGGCATCATCACGTCACGCTCTTTGCTAAGCGCGAGCGCGGGTACCGAGAAGATGCAGGAAATCGCGGGCGCCATCCAGGAGGGCGCGCGTGCCTATTTAACGCGCCAGTATACGGCGATCGCCATTGTCGGTGCTCTTGTCGCGATCGTGGTTTTCGTGGCGCTGGGGACCGTTCCGGCCATCGGCTTCGTGGTCGGCGCGCTCCTTTCCGGCATCACCGGCTTCATCGGCATGAACATCTCGGTGAAGACCAACGTCCGCACCGCGCAGGCGGCGTCGACGTCGCTGCAGGCGGGCCTGAACATCGCGTTTCGCGCCGGGGCCGTCACCGGCATGCTGGTCGCCGGTCTCGCGCTCCTCGCCATTGCGGGTCTCTTCTACATCCTCGTGACGATGAGCGGTCTCGCGCCCGACGATCGCGCGGTCATCGACGGCCTCGTGGCGCTGGCCTTCGGTGCGTCGCTGATTTCGATCTTCGCACGTCTCGGCGGCGGTATCTTTACGAAGGCCGCCGACGTCGGCGCCGATCTGGTCGGCAAGGTCGAGGCGGGCATTCCGGAGGACGATCCCCGGAACCCGGCCGTCATCGCGGACAATGTCGGTGACAATGTCGGCGATTGCGCCGGTATGGCCGCCGACCTCTTCGAGACATATGTTGTGACCGTCGGTGCGACCATGGTGCTGACCGCGCTGCAGCTCGGCTTCGGCGTCGGCGACGAGACGTTGCAGAGCCTGATGGCGCTGCCGCTGATCGTCGGCGGTGTCTGCATCATCACGTCGATCATCGGCACTTTCTTCGTGCGTCTCGGCAAGTCGCAGAACATCATGGGCGCCCTTTACAAAGGCTTTCTCGCTTCTGCGCTGCTCGCCGTCCCGGCGCTTTACTTCGTGACGCAATGGGCCATTCCCGACATGTCGACCAATATCGGCGAGTTCGCAGAGGCAAAGGAAGCGGTCCTCAATCTGAGTGCGGCCGAAGCCGACGCCAGCCAGTCCTTCCTCGCCGCCTCTGCCTTCAATGGCATGGACCTCTTCTGGTGCATGATGATCGGCCTGGTCGTCACCGGCCTCATTGTCTGGATCACCGAATATTACACATCGGTCGAATATCGCCCGGTGAAGTCGATCGCCGCCGCGTCCGTGACCGGCCACGGCACGAACGTCATCCAGGGTCTCGCCATCAGCCTCGAGGCGACCGCGCTGCCGACGCTCGTCATCTGCGCGGGCATCATCGTCGCCTATGGCTTCGCCGGTATCATCGGCATCGCCTTCGCCGCGACCGCGATGCTGGCGCTGGCGGGCATGATCGTCGCGCTCGACGCCTATGGTCCCGTGACCGACAATGCGGGCGGCATCGCCGAAATGGCAGGCCTCGACGAGAGCGTGCGCGCCAAGACGGACGCCCTCGATGCGGTGGGCAACACGACGAAGGCCGTCACGAAGGGCTATGCCATCGGCTCCGCCGCGCTGGCCGCGCTCGTGCTGTTCGGCGCTTATACGGAGGATCTGAAATTCTTCGGCGAGGCGCTCGACCTGACCGGGCCCGTCAACTTCAGCCTGTCGAACCCGTTCGTCATCGTCGGGCTTCTTCTCGGTGCGCTCTTGCCATATTTGTTCGGTGCGTTCGGCATGACCGCCGTGGGCCGCGCGGCGGGCGAGGTCGTCAAGGACGTCAGGACGCAGTTCAAGAACGATCCGGGCATCATGGCCGGCACCAGCCGTCCGAACTATGCCTCGACCGTCGACCTCGTCACGAAGGCCGCGATCAAAGAGATGATCATCCCGTCGCTCCTGCCGGTGCTGACGCCGATCGTCGTCTACTTCCTGATCGCCGCGATTGCGGGCCCGGCAGAGGGCTTCGCGGCGCTCGGCGCGCTCCTCCTCGGCGTGATTGTCTCAGGCCTGTTCGTCGCCATCTCGATGACCTCGGGCGGCGGTGCCTGGGACAATGCCAAGAAGTATATCGAAGACGGCAATCACGGCGGCAAAGGATCGGAAGCCCATAAAGCCGCCGTCACGGGCGACACCGTCGGCGATCCCTACAAGGACACCGCCGGTCCAGCCGTCAATCCGATGATCAAGATCACGAACATCGTCGCGATCCTGCTGCTGGCCGCGCTCGCGCACTGAGCGCGACGAGGGCGGCAAAGGACGGGCGGGGTGCGAAAGGACTTTGACGTGCCGCTGGTTCATGAGGAAATTTTTTCGCGCCGCACGATTTGATTCGTGTGGACGATCGCGCTCCGGTATTTAAGGGGCATGAACGCGCGTCGATTCGTCGCCACCCTGGTCTTTATCGCCTCGTCTCTAGCGGGACCTGCGATTGCCGATGGGAGCCACCCCGAGCCATATTCCGCCACCGAGGCGATCCTTGATACGGCCTTGGCTAAAGACGCGCATACGCGCCCTGCCGCCGAATTGTTCATCAAGCCACCACTTATTTCCAATACCATTCTATCACCGGACGGCGAACGGCTGGTTGGCATCTTCAACGTTGGCGACGACTCGAAGCTCGGGCTTCTTAATATTTCGACGAATGACATCCAGATCCTCCCGGACGTCGTCAACGAACGCGCCAACCGGGTCCACTGGGCCGGGAACGATCGTTTGCTCTTCACGACGATCCACTGGTTCAACAATCAGTATTTCGTTCTCGACCTGACAAATATGGCGTTTCGGGAGGTCGGGAAGGACCGGCGAAAAGTGTTGTCGCGTCTTATCCACATTGAACCCGACGGTCAGTCCGCGCTTGTTCATGGTCGGGAGACGATCTTCAGAGACCCGAGCGTCTATCGTATAGATTTGGCGACCGGGCAGCTCGACATGGTGCAGCGTCGCCGGGCCGGTGTCGATATTTGGCGCGCGGATAACAGCGGCGTGATCCGCTATGGCCTCGGTCTCAACAAGAAGAAATGGAAGCTCGTCTATCGACAGTCTGCGGCTGACAAATTTCGTACCGTCGCAAAGGCGCGATACGATGACGAGGATGCTTTGATCGAGGCTTCTTTGCTCCTGGCCGGGCGTGACGACGCAATCGTTCTGACGGACACGGAGTCCGACACAGCCGCCATCTATGAATATGACTTTCTGAATCGTCGATACGGCAAGCAGGTCTTTGCCGATCCTGACCATGATGTCGACGCGGTCGTGTCCGATGCCCGCACAGGGCAACTTCTTGGCGCACGGGTCGTGTCTGACTATGCGCGGACGACTTGGTTCGATGATGGGATGAAGGCAGTACAGGCCGGGATCGACAGCGCGCTAGCCGACCGTCTGAATACCATCGTTGATTTCGACCAGGCACGTGATGTCTTTGTGATTAAGTCGCAAGCGCGCGGAGACGCGGGCGAGCTGTTCGTTTACATCAATTCGGAGCGGCGTTTGCAGCGGCTCGCCTTCGTGAACGATTATCTTCCACAAGACGCCTATTCGCCGAGCGAATATGTGAAGGTACCGACACGTGACGGGGAGACCATGTACGCCGTTCTGACCCGTCCGCGAAAGCAGGACGGCCCGGGTTCATTGCTTGTCATGCCGCACGGCGGTCCTTTCGGCGTTCGCGACGACCTGTCCTATAACCCGGACGTGCAGTTTTTCGCCAGTCGCGGCTATACGGTTCTCCAGCCCAACTTTCGTGGGTCCGGCGGATATGGAAAACGCCTGCTGGAAGCTGGCGAAGGCACGATCGGTCGGGCCATGCAAGACGACATCGACGACGCTGCTGGATGGGCTGTCGAAGAAGGTATCGCGGATGCGGACCGCATTTGTCTGATCGGGGCTTCCTATGGTGGCTATGCCGCGCTTTGGGGCGCAACGCGCAGCCCGGATCGTTACCGGTGCGCGGTCAGTCTTGTCGGCGTCACCGACTATGAAACGATGCTGAAATATGACTCGAAGTCGCTACGTCGGCGCTCCGATCGTGAGCGGCTGCGCGCCTTTTACGTCGATGAAGAAGATGAGGATCTCTTCGATCTCGATTCAGTGTCTCCTTTGCGCCAGATCGCCCGTCTTGAAGTGCCCGTTCTCCTTCTTCACGGCGGCAAAGACCGAACCGTCCCAATGTCCCAGTTCGAAAGCTATCGCGATGCCTTGACGGCGGCTGGGAAGCACTTCGAAGCATATGTCTATGAAGAGAGTGGCCACGGGTTCACCTCCGATGAGGATCACATTGACTATCTGGAGCGCGTGGCGACGTTTCTCACCAAGCACAATCCGGCAAACTAGCGAGACGGGCGGCGTTGGCGCCCTTGCAACGCGAACTGTCTTAGGCGAATAAGACGCCATGGGTCTGTTTTCCCGCCGTCGTGACAAGGAAGCCGAGGTCCGGGCCGCATGGGAGCGGCTTGGGATGGAGACGCCCTATGAGGGGCTGGCGTCGCCTTATCCGACGGCTGCGGAGGTCGCGCCGCCCGCGCCGCGCAAATGGCCGAAGCGGCTGGTGCGGCTGTTTGCCGGGCTTTCGATGTTGTTCCTGCTGCTGTTCGCGTGGTTGGCGATTACCGCGCCGCTTGGGAAATCGCTGGAGCCGCTGGAGCGGCCGGCGATCGTATTGGAGGCGGCGGACGGGACGCCGATTGCGCGGCGGGGGCAGTATAAGGCGGAGCCGGTCGACATTACAGCGCTGCCCGAGCATGTGGGCGAGGCGTTCGTCGCGATCGAAGATCGGCGCTTCTACGATCATGTCGGGCTGGACGTGGTCGGGATCGGGCGGGCGCTGATTGCCAATGCGGAGGCGGGCGGCGTCGTGCAGGGCGGCTCGACGCTGACGCAGCAGCTGGCGAAAACGAGCTTCCTATCGCCCGAACGGTCGCTGAAGCGAAAGGCGCAGGAGGCGATCATCGCGCTGTGGCTGGAGGCGTGGCTGTCGAAGGAGGAGATCCTGTCGCGATATGTTTCCAGCGTTTATTTCGGCGAGGGCGCGTGGGGCATTTCGGCGGCGGCGCGCACCTATTTCTCGAAGGCGCCGGACGAGCTGACGCTGGGCGAGGCGGCGATGCTGGCCGGGCTGATGAAGGCGCCCTCGCGGCTGGCCCCGACGACGAATTATGCCGGGGCACGGGCGCGCGGGAGGCTCGTCATCGCGGCGATGAAGGATGAAGGGCTGATCACGGACGCGGAATGGTCGGCGGCGCGCAAGGCGGAGATGCGGCCAGGACGAGCGGGCCTGCCGACCGGATCCTATTTCGCGGACTGGGCCTATCCGGCGGCGGTGGACCAGGCCGGGCCGGGCTATGGCGAAGCGACGGTGCGGACGACGCTGGATGCCGGGATGCAGCGAAGCGCGGAGCGGATCCTGCGGCAGCGGCTGGCGCGGAGTTCGGCGACGCAGGGCGCACTGGTGGCGATGAGGCCCGACGGGCGTGTCGTCGCGATGGTGGGCGGCGTCGACTATAGGGCATCAGCGTTCAATCGGGCGGTGCAGGCGAAGCGGCAGCCGGGCAGCGCGTTCAATCTGTTTGTTTACCACGCGGCGCTGCGAGCCGGGATGTCGCCCGAAACGCGGGTCGAGGACACGGCCCTGACCATCGGCGACTGGAGGCCGGAGAATTATGACGGTCGCTATGCCGGGACGATCAGTCTGGCGGAGGCCTTTGCGCGTTCATCGAACGTGGCGGCGGTGCGGGTCACGGACGAGATCGGCGTGCGGCCGGTGAAGAGGGCCGCGCGCGATCTGGGCATATCGACGCCGATGGCCGACGATCTAACTATTGCGCTGGGGACGGCGGAGACGAACCTTCTGGAGCTGACGGCAGCCTATGCAGCCTTTGCGAATGGCGCGGGGCCGGTCGAGCCTTATGGCGTTGCGCGGGGCACGGGCGATCGGAGCGTTACCGATCGCATTCGGCGCGGCCTGCGCGGCGCGACGCGGGTCGACGAACGGCGCGAGATGCTGGCGCTGCTGCGCGGCGTCGTCGATGACGGGACGGGGACGGGTGCGCGCGTTGCGGCGCCCGCCTTCGGAAAGACGGGCACGACGTCCGATTATCGCGACGCGCTGTTTGTGGGCTTTGTCGAAGACCTCGTCGTCGGCGTCTGGGTCGGGAATGACGATGCCAGTTCGATGAACGGCGTCACGGGCTCGAACGTGCCTGCGGACATCTGGCAGAGTTTCGTCGCGGCCAACAGCGATGTCGTAAAGCAGGCGGCGGTCGAGCGCGCGCGGCAGGTGCAGCGGGTGGCTGAGCGCGAGGTGGCGCGGGAGCAGGCGCGTGCGCGGCGGCTGGACATGGACATTGG
>JBAUIQ010000266.1:0-5024 GCA_049683075.1 Pacificimonas sp. | reverse complement strand
GTGTAGGCCATGCTCATAAGGTCGCGCCCCAAGACGACGACGAGCGAAATGACAACGAGGAGCGCGAAAGCGACGCCGAGCCCAAGAAGCCCAGCCGTCCGCACGCCGGTCCGGTCGCGCTCGCCATGCGCCTTTCCGACGAGCACCGCCGTCGCGCCGGCAATGCCGAGCGGCAGCATGAAGACGAGCCCCAATATGTTGAAGATGATCGCAAAAGCCGCGACGGCGAGGCCGCCAATCCAGCCCGCGATAATGTTCATCCCCGCAAAACCCGCCGTCTCGACGAAATAGCTGACCGCCGTCGCCGCGCCAACCTTCATCAGCCGCCCCCAATAGCTGTGCCACCGCCGCGCGGTCCGCCACATGAAGACACCAAGTCCGTGCGCCTCTCGCCACTTCACGATGATTAGGATCAGGCCGACCGCATAGGCCCCACGGGAAAACAGCGTCGTCCAGGCGCTCGCGACCGCGCCGTCCACCGGAAACGGGCTGTTCCCCGGCACCAGCCACAGGTTGAGGATCAAATTCACGATATTGACCGCCGCCATGACGAGCATCGCGGGCACAGGCCGTTCCAGCGCTTCCAGCCAGAAGGCACAGGCGACACCCATTAGGTAAAGCGGCATCGACAGCGCGAGAACGCGCACCACCGCCGCGGACTCCGGCCCGAGATCGCCCTCCAGCTGCATGGCGCGCATCACCGGTCCCGCGCCGAAATAGAGTGCCGCCGTCGCGACAAGGCCAGTCCCGAGCGCAAGAAGAACGCCGCGTTGGAGCACCGCGCCCGCCTCCTCGCGGCGGCCTTCACCGACGAACTGCGCCGTCACGACCTGTACGCCGTAGAGGAGCCCGATGCCGGTCGTCAGAACGACCATCGTCGGCGCCCATCCAAGCCCCTGAAAGGCGAGCTCCTCCGCCGAATAACGCCCGACGACGACGGCGTCGGTCACGCCCATGATCATGATGCCGAGGCGCGACAGCACGACGGGCCAGGCGAGCGTTACGAGCGCCTTCAGCCGCGAGCGCGGCAGGTCTTCGGGGACGGTCGGGGCGGCGGATGCGGTCATGGGCCCCGCGGCCCTTACGCGCTCGCCTCCTCAGGGGGTAGTGTGGCCGCCGCGCTGAGGACTGACGCCCGGTCCCACAGCATCCAGAAGCGGCGCGGATCGTAACGCCCCTCGGCAAGGGCGCGCCGCCGTGTCTTCGACGCCTTGGCGGCGAGTTTGCGCGTTTCCTCGGTCGTCCTGCCCTCGACGTAAAGCGCACCGGGCAAGGTAACCAGATAGCAGAGATGCGGACTGACCTCGGCGACGGCCGGGTCGTAGAACCAGCTGGCCGCGATCACGCCGCGCAGGGCAGGATCATTCTCCAGAAGATCGGCAGCAATGCGAGTTGTCAGCCGGAAGCCGCCCTCGCTGAAATAATGCGGCACGGGGTTGTGGACATGCAGCTCCAGCATCGGCCCGAACCCTCCGCATGACTTCATCAGGTAGCGGGTCGCCTGCGCCGCACCAGCCACCCCCAGCGTCGGCAGAAATCGCCGCGCAAAGCCACTCGTCGGATCGATCAGCCGCGCGCCCGATGGCACCAGCCGCAGCGATACGATCGCGAGGTCCTTGACGAAGTCGGTGTATTCGAGGTCTGCCGGAACGTCAGCGGCCGTCCATGTCATCGCCATGCGGTGAAAGGCATCAATGAAGTACGGCCTCGTCGACATTGGGAACCCGCGCGCCGCAAATGCCGATTCGAAATCGGCCATCGCGGCGAACAACACGAGTTTCCGATCGAGATGCGAAGCCATCGCCCGCAGACCGGGGACGATATGGGAATAGCCACGGCGACGTCCATCATCGCGGCTGGCGGCGGCAACGGCGGCGTGCCGTTCGCTCGGCCCAGCGCCCAACCCTTCAAAGGCGGACGCGGCGATTTCGGCAGCATCTCCGTCCGGCCAATCAAGCCGGAAGAGATCGCCGCGCGAACCTTGGCGCGAAGCCGGGCTTGAACCGACGGACGGCTTTGCCGAAGGGGGCGAGATGGCGGGCAGCATTTCCTCCTTGTGGCGGGCCATGGGCCGGGGCCGGGGGCCGGTCAAGTCGCGCCCGCAACAACTCTGGGAGATGCTGCGTCTGAAATTCGCGCGCAACATCGGTCCGCGCTATTATCTCATCACCGGTCTGAACGGACGGCAAGTGCCGTGGTCGGACGTTGCGGGCCATGTGAACGAAGCCGAGTACCTCGCGTTTATCGCACGTATGAACCCGCCGGAAGGCCGCCGCCCGCTCGACGATAAGGCGGAACAGAAGCGGCGTCTTTTGACGGCAGATATTCCGACGCCCGTGCCGGTATTCACGATGTCGGCAGGATCTCGCGAACAGGGTCAGCCCTTCGCGGATGCGGTGCTTGCCAGCGGGGCCGATCGGCTGGCCGTCAAGCCGCTATCGGGATTCGGCGGGCGCGGCTTTCAGTCCTTTCGGATCGCTATCCAGAACGGCTTTGCCGTCCTCATCGACGACGCCGACCATGCCGAGATCGCCGCCAACGAACTGCCCCACCTCCTCGCCGATGGCTTCGTCGCCGAACCCTATCTCGTGCAGCATGACTGGTACGCGGCCCGCAACGCCGACAGCGTCAACACGTGGCGCATCTGGGTCGTCGATGCAGGCGGCGGGCCGGAGGTCATCCTCGCCTATCTCCGCATGGGCCGCGCCGGACGCCGCATCGATAACCTGACCAATGGCGGCCTCTACGCCCCCGTCGACGATGATGGCGTCCTCGGCGCTGGCGGCGACGGCACGATCCTGCAAACCGTATATGCGAAGCACCCAGACAGCGGCACGACACTCGCGGGCGAGAGGCCGCCATTTTTCGATGAGGCGAAGGCGCTCGCTCGGGCCACGCTCGCCGCGCTTCCCGAACTGAAATTCGCAGGCGTCGATGTCGCGGTAACGCCAAACGGCCCCACGGTCATCGAAGTCAATCCCGAACCCGACCGCATGGGCGCCGCCCGCGTGCGGCTCCCCTTCGCGACGTGGATCGCCGAGAGAGGCCTCTAAACCGCCTCCAACTCCTCAGCCGACATCGCGGTCAGGCCGAGTTCGGCGAACATCCCCGCATCACTCGCCTCGCCCGCATTCGGCGCGGTCAGCAGCGTGTCGCCGGTAAAGATCGAATTCGCGCCCGCCATGAAGCACAGCGCCTGCAATTCGACCGACATGCTCTCGCGCCCCGCCGACAGGCGCACATAGATTTCCGGCATGGTCAGGCGGCAGGTCGCGATGGCGCGCACGAATTCGATGCCGTCGATCGCCTCATGTCCGCCCGCGATCCGGTCATCGCCAAGCGGCGTCCCCGCAACGGGCACCAGCGCATTCACTGGGACGCTCTTCGGATGCGCGGGCAGCGTCGCCAGCGCATGGATCAGGCCGACGCGGTCCTCCTCGGCCTCGCCCATGCCGACGATGCCGCCGCAGCAGACATTCATCCCGGCATCGCGCACCTTTTCCAGCGTATCCAGCCGGTCGGCATAGGTGCGTGTCGTGATGATCTCGCCATAATGTTCGGGCGAGGTGTCGAGGTTATGGTTGTAATAATCGAGCCCCGCATCGGCGAGCTTCTCTGCCTGCTCCCCCGACAACATGCCGAGCGTCATGCAGGTTTCGAGGCCCATCGCCTTCACGCCCGCCACCATCTCGCAAACCGCATCCGTGTCGCGATCCTTCAGGTCGCGCCATGCCGCGCCCATGCAGAAGCGCGACGCGCCGCCGTCTTTCGCCCGCTTCGCCGCGGCCAATACGGCGTCCGCGCGCATCAATTTCTCCGCCTTCACACCCGATTTCGCAAAGGCCGACTGCGAACAATAGCCACAATCTTCGGGACAGCCGCCCGTCTTGATGGAGAGAAGCTGGCAGGCCTGGATCGCATTGGCCTTGAAGTGCCGCCGATGCAGCCCCTGCGCCTCCAGCAGCAGGTCCATCAGCGGCCGCCGATAGATCTCGGCGATCTCCTCTCGGGTCCAGTCGGTACGGGGCGTGTCGGCGAAGGGAGCGGCGTCGATGCGGGTCTGAATGTTCATGCGCGGCTACATCGCGGAGAATTTTGCGGGGGGCAAGACGACAGTCGCGAGCGCCGGACGATTCGTTTTCTGCGGGCCCAGATTACGGACGTGGAGCGAGCGGCCAGGACGCATCATGTCCGAAATGCAGTGTTGGACGAGAAATTAACCGTCGGCAGTCAATGTCGTCTCCTGCGGGCAACATCGAGAAGAGGAGCGCTGCAAAGTGACGCCGAACGTACAGGGCAACAAGGTCGCATCCTTGCCACCGGCAACCAGATCCACGGTGGTCAGCGACGAACTCGCCAGACTGACCGACTTGCTGCGTGACGCGTTTCCGAACGCCCGCAATATCGGTTTCGAATATCAGGGCGCTCTCAACGTCCATATCGATCTGCAGACGCGTGAGCATATGATGCTGGTGGAAGAGAGACTGCCTTATCTAGGCGGCGGCAGCCTGTTCTCATCGCCGCGGCGGACAAGCGCGCCGAAGCAGCCCTTCCTGCACCGGATCACAGCCGTGGTGACAGGATGACCATGACGCTAACGTCACCGTGAAAAATGGCGGGTGGGTCTTTCGCAGAGTTCCACCTCCGCTCTTATTGTCACCGAACGGTCCGCTTACGGCCCAATTGCGGACATGCTGAAACACCTATTGAAGACTCAACACCGGCCATTCATTCAGCTATCTCACGCCCCCAAAGCAACAACGGCATTGCGTCACGCGCCAACCTCTCGACCCGATCCACCACGTCATTTGAAGTGAAGGCCACTTTGGGAAGGTCTTCTGAAATTAAGATCGACTTTAACTTTATGGCATCTGCATGGCGATGGTCGTCATAAGCCTCGAATCCGTGCGGCATAGCGGTTAGACTATTATCGTCAGCGAACGTTCGTTGCGCTTCTTTGAGCGAGACGCGAACTTCATCAAAGGCCTCCGCATCCTCAGCCATGGCTCTCCGAAATGGTTTGA
>JBAUIQ010000265.1:0-6444 GCA_049683075.1 Pacificimonas sp. | reverse complement strand
GGCGACGTCTGCTTCGAAGCGGAAGCCGGTAAGAGTACCAATTTCCTCGCCCGCGATCGCGACGACGCCGTCAGCATCCACCTCGACGGGCAGCGCGCCACCGCCAGCCGCCAGCCCCTTCATCAGCGCCGCCGTGCGCCGGTCCACGAACCGCTGCGTCAGTCGCTCGTGTAGTGCATCGGACAGCTTTTCTTCGACCGCTCGCGTTCGCGCAGCCCAATGTGCCGGGTCGGCCAGCCAGTCCTCCCGATGCGCGATATAGCTCCAGGTGCGCGCCGCGCTGATCCGGGTCGCGAGCGCATCGATGCCGCCCTGCACGTCGTCCAGCCGCGCGACCTCCGCCCCAATCCAGTCCGTCGGCAGCCGCCATGGCGCTTCGGTCAGGTGACCGTAGATTTTTCCAACCAGCCGAGCGTGCGCTTTCGGACCGCTCTTGCGATAATCCGGCAGGCTGCACACCGACCATAGACGGCGCAGCATGTCGGGGCTTGTCGCCCGCTCCTGCACCTGCGGTTCGGCGGCCAGCAGCTTCAAGACAGCCTCGTCGGAGGCGCGCGTCGTCCGCTTAAGTTCGTCGCGATCGGGCTGCTGCTCCAAAGACGAGATCAGACGCGGCAGCGAGGCCCAATCGAGCCGCGCGTTGCGCCAGATAAGCGATTTCAGCGAGGCGAACTCGTGGCTCTCGATGGCGTCGACCTCGCGTTCTTCGAGCTCCGGGCTTTTCGCCATGTCCACGCCCTCGCCGAAGAGGAGCGTGCCGAAGCCGCCGTCCGTCTGGTACCGACCCGCCCGTCCAGCAATCTGCGCCATTTCGGCGGGCAGCAACCGTCGCCGTCGCTGGCCGTCGAATTTCGTCAGCTGGGCAAAGGCGACATGCTCGATATCCATGTTGAGACCCATGCCAATGGCGTCGGTCGCAACGAGATAATCGACCTCACCCGATTGGTAGAGCGCCACTTGCGCGTTCCGGGTCCGCGGGCTGAGCGCGCCCATCACGACCGCTGCGCCGCCCTTCTGCCGCCGCAGCATTTCGGCGAGCGCGTAGACGTCTTCGACGCTGAAAGCGATGACCGCCGCGCGGCGCGGCAAGCGCGACAGTTTCTTCGGGCCCATATGCGTCAGCTTCGAAAAGCGGGGCCGCCCATCGATGATCGCGTCGGGCAGGAGGCGGCGAATCAACGGCGCCATCGTGTCTGCACCCAGCAGCATCGTTTCCGCCGTTCCGCGTCGGTGCAGTAGGCGATCGGTGAAAACGTGCCCGCGTTCCGGATCGGCGGCCAGCTGTACCTCGTCGATGGCGACGAATTCGGGATGAATATCTGTCGGCATCGCTTCGGCCGTACACAGCCAATAGCGCGCGCCGCTGGGGACGATCTTCTCTTCGCCGGTGACGAGGGCCACCTGTCCCGCGCCCTTCAACGCGACAACCCGGTCGTAGACTTCTCGCGCCAGAAGGCGCAGCGGAAAGCCCATCATGCCCGAGGCGTAACCGCACATGCGCGTCACGGCGAGGTGCGTTTTCCCGGTGTTGGTCGGTCCGAGGACGGCGGTCAGTCTAGCGCGCGACATCCACGTCAATGTGGAGACAGGCGGGCAGGGGGGCAAGCGCCAATGCGACGCGTGGCCGGGCTTTCCGAGTGGCGATCGGACTCATCCTGCCGCCTTCTGAAAACAGTTCGCCGCACCCAGACGCTCAAATGGATTCCGTTAAATTGACATTAAGGAATCCTGCCGACTATGCGGAATCCAAGGGAAAATGATTTGGGCACGTGGGTCCGGGGCTGGGCGGACGGGTCTTCGAAATTTGGGAGGGGCCGACCTTTGTATCGCGATGAAACCCTTGATGGGCTGCATGTCTTCTCGTCGACCTCGGCGGCAGGCCGTGCGGAAAAGTTCTTCGTCGATCTGGGTCACGAGATCGGCAGCACGCGCTGGTGGCGCGGCATGCTTTCGCTGATCGCGATGCTGACCCTATGCTTTTCGCTCGCCTTTGCCCCGTCGCGCCTCCCCGCTCGCGCGGCCGCTCCGAACACCGATACGACGCTTGCTCAAATTGCCGCTGTCTCCGTCGCGCCGCTCGCCAAAGGCGGCACAATGGCGCCGCCCGCTGCGCCGACCGCACTTGTCAAACCGCTGTCTGACGTTCCGGAGCGGCCCCGCATCGAGCTGTCCGCAGAGTTGCAGGCGATCGACAGCCTGTCTGCGCTCCTGCGTCGCTCCGGTGTAGGCATGTCGGATATCGCCGACGTGACTAGCCTAGTTGCGCAGCACAGCGACCTTGCAGGTCTGAAGCCCGGCACGAACTTCGACATCGTCCTAGGCCGCCGTGCCGATCGGACGCAGCCGCGCCCGCTGCAGGAACTCGCCTTTCGCGCTGCTTTCGATCTTCAGCTTGAAATCGACCGCGCCAACAACGGTAATTTATTCGTACGTCCCGTTCCCATTCACATCGACGATACGCCCCTCCGTGTCGCGGGTGCCGTCGGCGACAGCCTCTATAAATCGGCCCGCTCGGCAGGCCTTCCCAGCCGCGTCGTTGCCAACATGATCAAGGCGATGAGCCCGCGCGTGGACTTCCAGCGCCAGGTGATGGCGAGCGACGATTTCGACGTTGTGGTCGAGCATAAGCGTGCCGAAACCGGCGAAACGATCACTGGCGACGTTCTTTATGCAAAGCTCGAAGGCAACGGGAAAAACCTCGAGATCGCCGCATGGGAAAAGGATGGGAAAACGCACTATTTTCTGCCTGACGGCAAGGGCGTGAAGGAGGGCATGTCACTCGCCCCCGTTCGCGGCGCGCGGATGTCCTCGCGCTTCGGCATGCGTCGTCATCCTGTCCTGAAGCGGACCCGCATGCACAAGGGCATCGATTACGCCGCCCGCTCAGGTACGCCGATCGAAGCGACGGCGCGCGGCAAGGTCGTTTTCGCGGGTCGCAATGGTGGTTATGGCAATCAGGTTCGCATTCGCCACAAGAACGGCATCGTCACGAGCTACAGCCACATGAAGGGCTTCGCCTCCGGCGTTCGCAAGGGGACGAGTGTCGCCCAAGGCCAGAAGATCGGTTATGTCGGCTCCACCGGCATGTCGACCGGGCCGCATCTTCATTATGAGGTTCATGTCGGTGGCCGTGCTGTCAATCCGAAGTCGCAGAAGCTGCCGACCGGTATCGAGCTTGCGGGCGCGGAACTCCGCCGCTTCCAGGCCGAACTCGAACGCCTGCGCGGCCTCGCGCCAGTTACCGTCAACGGCGAGGAAGAGACGGCGGACGCACGGACCTCGGACGGCACGAGCGAGGGCTAAGCCACACTTCGGCGACTTGCCGCGACCGTCGGCCTTCCGCTAGGCGCGCGATCCTCGCGTCATTCCGAAAGCCCGCTTCCATGTCCGATCCTGCCGCCCTCGGCCTGTTACCCGAAGGCTTCCGCGACCGCCTGCCCCCGAAGGCCGAAGCCGCCGAGCGCCTAACCCGCGCGCTTGCCGACAGCATCGCGACACATGGCTATCACCGCATCCAGCCGCCCCTCGTCGAATTCATCGAAAGTCTGGGCGGTCGTCTGGCGGACGGCGGGACGGAAGATCTCTTGCGTCTAATCGATCCTCTTTCTCAGCGGATCATGGCCGTGCGCGGCGACATCACTCCGCAGGCGGGACGCATCGCCGCTACCCGCCTCGCGCATGAACCACGCCCGCTTCGCCTCGCCTATTCCGGTCCGGTCCTGCATGTCGGCAAGCCGCAGGTGGGCGCGGACCGCGAGCGCACACAAGTTGGCGCCGAACTTATCGGCAATGACACGGTGGCCGCGGCCCATGAAAGCCTGACCGTCGCTCTCGAGGCGCTGACGGCCGCTGGCTGTCAACGTCTCAGCGTCGACCTCACGCTGCCGTCCCTCGTCGCGGAGCTGGCCGAAACCCGCTGGCCGGTCGATGATCTCGCGGCGGTGCGCGCTGCTCTCGACGGGAAGGACAAGGTCGCGCTCTCCGCTGTTGGTGGTGACGCTTATGGACCGCTCATCGACGCTGCCGGACCCGTAAAAGGCGCGCTCGCCGCCCTTCGCACGGCCGACCTCGGCGACAGCTTTGCTCGCCGCCTCGATGCGGTGCAGGCCCTCTCCGATGCCGCATGTCCACTTGCGCAGGTAACGCTCGATCCGACAGAGCGTCAGGGTTTCGAATTCCAGAGCTGGCTCGGCTTCAGCCTGTTCGCTGGCGACATCGCGCAAGAAGTTGGCCGCGGGGGAACTTACGAGGTCCATCATCCCGACGGCGCGAAGGAAGTGGCGGTCGGTTTCTCCCTCTATGTCGATCCGCTCGTCGAAGCGGGATTGGGCAGCGAACTCGGTAAGCGACTTTTCGTCCCGCTCGACGCCGATGCGGATCTGGCCGCGAAGGCGCGTGCCGACGGCTGGACGACCGTCGCCGCGCTCGCGGACAGTGACGATGCCGAGGCCCTTCGCGCGACGCATCATCTGACCAAAGACGGTCCGAAGCCGCTCTAGGGCTGGCAACCCGCGCCGACACAACCTAGGCAGGGCTACGGCCCATTCCTTTCGACAAGCCGTGAAAGCCTGACATCCTTATGACCAATGTGACCGTGATCGGCGCCCAGTGGGGTGACGAGGGCAAGGGCAAGATCGTCGACTGGCTGGCCTCCCGAGCGGACGTCGTCGCACGCTTCCAGGGTGGCCACAATGCGGGTCACACGCTCGTCATCGGTGACAAGGTCTATAAGCTTAGCCTCCTACCTTCCGGCATCGTCTCTGGTACGACCAGCATCATCGGTAACGGCGTCGTTCTCGACCCCTGGGCGCTTGTTTCGGAGATCGATCAGCTGCGATCGCAGGGCGTCGACGTCACGCCGGACATACTCCGCCTTTCCGAAACCTGCCCACTGATCCTGCCCTTCCACCGCGACCTCGATGGCCTGCGCGAAGATGCGTCGGGCGACGGCAAGATCGGCACGACCCGGCGCGGCATTGGTCCCGCCTATGAGGACAAGGCCGGCCGCCGGGCGCTGCGCGTGTGTGACCTGACCGATCTCAGCCGCATCGGTCCGCAGCTCGACCGCATCGAGGCGCACCACAACGCCTTACGTGCTGGTTTCGGCGTCGACCCCATCGACCGCGCCGCGCTGGTTGCAGAGCTTGAAGCCATCGCACCGAAGATCCTCCCCTACGCCGCACCAGTCTGGCGCGACTTGCACGCAGCGAAAAACGCGGGCCGCCGCATCCTTTTCGAGGGTGCGCAGGGGGTGCTTCTCGATGTCGATCACGGCACATATCCTTTCGTCACGTCCTCCAACACGGTCAGCGGCACGGTCGCCTCGGGTAGCGGGCTCGGCCCATCGGCGGCAGGCTATGTGCTTGGCATCGTAAAGGCCTACACTACCCGCGTTGGTTCTGGCCCGTTCCCTACTGAGCTCGAAGACGAGATCGGCCAGAAACTTGGCGAGCGCGGACATGAATTCGGCACGGTCACGAATCGCCAGCGTCGTTGCGGCTGGTTCGATGCCGCGCTCGTTCGTCAGTCCTGCGCGATCTCCGGTGTCGCGGGCATGGCGCTCACGAAGCTCGATGTGCTCGACACGTTCGAGACGCTGCGCATCTGCACTGGCTACAAGGTCGGCGACCGAACCTACGACTATCTCCCTGCGGCGACGCAGGACCAGTTCGCGGCCGAGCCGATCTACGAGGAGTTCGAGGGCTGGACCGGCACCACGGCAGGCGCCCGCTCCTGGAGCGACCTCCCGGCGCAGGCCATCAAATATGTCCGCCGCATCGAAGAGCTGACCAACTGTCCTGTGGCCACGGTGTCCACCAGTCCGCAGCGCGACGATACGATCTTGGTGAGGGATCCGTTCGCCGGGTAGCGGCCATCAAGCGCGCAGACGCTTTCGCCAGATACGGTCGTCATCCTCATGGTCCCCAACCATGAAAATATGTTGGCCGACTTCCTCGAAGCCATAGCGGGCGTAAAAGCGCTGGGCGCGGGCGTTCTCGCTCCAAACGCTTAGGTAGCAGTCATCCGCGCCGCTCGCTTCGGCCATGTTCATGGCCCAGTCCATCAACGCGGCGGCGACGCCGGTTCCCTGCCAGGGTTTCAGAACATAGAGCTGTGCCAGCTCGATCTTCGTGCGACCATCATCGGGCAGATCCATGTAGGTCTTGCCGACTTTTGCGAAGCCGATGATGCGCCCGTCCTCCTCGGCGATGCGGTAAGTGCGCTCGCCAGCCGCAATCTCGCCTGCACAGACGCCATCGCCCCAAACCTGATCCAGAAACGCTTGGAGATCCTTCGCACTGTAAAGGTGGCCGAAGGTCTCGACGAAGCTTTTGCGCCCGACGATCGAGAGCGCGTCGGCGTCGTCGACAGTAGGTTCGCGATAGCTGATCATGCGGCAAAGCCGGCGGGACTCGGCCAGTCGGGTGAGGTCAGTGCCAGCAC
>JBAUIQ010000264.1:0-4059 GCA_049683075.1 Pacificimonas sp. | reverse complement strand
CTGTTGCGAATACCGGCGGGACCGACACGGCATCGAACAGTGTGTCCCTGACCGACCTGTTGCCGCAACAGATCCAGATGTTCACTGGTGACGTCGACGGTATTGGCAGCGGGCCGGTGGGGTTCGTCGACAATGGCACGGGCCTCACCTGCTGCGCCGGACAGGTCAGCCTTGGCACGGGATCACCCGTCGCCTTCGGCGCCAGCGGGAACGGCAGCTATGACGACAGCATCACCGGTGTTCGGATAAATCCGGACGGCACGCTACCTGCCTATACCGAGTTCTCCGTCATCTTTCGGGTGAAGATCGACTAGCGGCAATTTCCGTCTGCGGCTGCACGTCATGCTTGGCAAACCAGCCGAGAACATAGGCGATCTTGTTCATCAGGTTCGACGGGCGGGCGGCAATCGAGTGGCTCGCGCCCTGGATCCGGACCATGGCCGTTTTGACACCCGCCAGCTGCAGCGCCGCGTAATATTGCTCGGTCTCCGAGATGGGCGTGCGATAGTCGTCTTCGCCGGTCAGCAGCATGGTCGGCGTCTTCACATTGCCAACGAGCGAAAGCGGCGAGCGCGCCCAGTAGTTCGCCTGATCCTCCCACGGCATCGCGCCGAACCAGTATTTTGCGAAGTAAGGCACGGCGTCCGCCGTCAGGACGAAGCTCGTCCAGTTGATGACGGGCTTTGCAACGACGGCGGCGCGGAAGCGGTCGGTCTTGCCGACGATCCATGACGTCAGCACACCGCCGCCAGAACCACCGGTGACGAAGAGACGGTTCGGATCGACATTGCCCCTTGCAATCGCGCCATCGACGGCGGCCATCAGGTCGTCATAATCCGATCCCGGATAGGCCTTGTCGATCGTGTTGGCGAAGTCCGACCCATAACTAGTCGAGCCGCGCGGGTTGGAATAGAGAACGATATAGCCTGCCGCCGCATAGGCCTGGACTTCGGAAGAGAAATGCGGGCCGTAAGCCGTGTGCGGACCACCGTGAATCTCGAGCAGTAACGGATAGTCGCGGTTCGGATCGAAGTTCGGCGGACGCACGATCCAGCTTTGCGAGCGTGTTCCGTCCGCTGCGGTCGTCCACATCTCCTCGGCATCCGAAAATCTTTTGACGCTCGCGACATCGTCATTGAGGCGCGTCAGGCGACGGAGGTCATTGCCGCGCACGACGGCGACATCGGCGGGGCGCGTTGCTGTGCCAGAAGTGACAGCGATCGTGCCGCTGTCTGCGGCGACATCGAAACTTGCGCCGGTGTAGGGACGTCCGAGGCTTTCGCCGCCAAGGCCGGTCACAAGCTCGCGGAATTCACCTCCAAGATCAGCGCGGCCCAGCTTCGTCTCGCCTTCGTCATCGTAGGAGACGATGATCGAGCGGCCATCTGCCGCCCATTCGAAGCCATTCATCGTCCGATCCAGATCGGTCGCCAGTCGGCTGGCCGAGCCGCCGCCAACGTCTGCGATGTAGAGACGGAAGGACTGCTGCGATTTCAGATTATCGACATAGCCGCCGAAGGCGATACGTCGGCCGTCGGACGAGACTTGCGGCGAAAATTGCGGGCCTTCGAACGGGCTGACGGCGCGAAGTGAGCCGGTCGCGACATCAATCGCCTGAACCTGTGGATAGCCTTCGCCCCGCTGCCAGTTCGGATCGCGATTGCTGCTCGCGTAGAGCGTCCGGCCGTCCCGGCTCCAGGACGGCGCGCCGTCATACTGATAGTCGCCGGTCGTGACCTGTCGCGCGGTGCCACCCTCGGCGCTGACCGTGAAGATATGCGTCAGACCCTCCTCGGCATAGCCACCGCCGTCAAAACGATAGACCATGTCGTCGATGACCGTCGGGCGGTCGACCCATTCCGCCCCTTCGGGTGGCGACGGCAGCTTCACGAACGGTTCGGGATCGCTCGCCACGAACATGGTGAAAGCGAGCGAGCGGCCATCGGGTGACCAGCTCATCCCGCCTGGGCTTTCGGTGAGGTCCGTAATTCGGGCTGTCGCGCCGGTATCGAGCCAGCGGACGTAGATCTGCGTGCCCTGGTCCTCGCCCGTCACATAGGCCAGTCGACGACCGTCCGGCGACCAGCGCGGCGAGGAATAGTTCGTCGTACCGCTGAGAAGCGGTCGGTGTGCGCCGGAGGCGACATCGATGGTCCAAAGGTTCGCGCGGCGGCTATCACTGATTTTGTCGAACCCGCGCCGCACATAGACGATCGTCTTCCCATTCGGTGAGACCTGCGGGTCGGTCGCCCATTCCAGGTCGAACACATCCTGCGGTTGGAACAGCGCCGGATATGGCTCGGCCTCCTGCGAGATTGCCGGACCGGCGAAGATCAGAGCGGTTCCGATGAGAATGTGACGAAGCATGGCAAGCCCTCCTGCTAGGTTCGAAAAGGATCAGTCCTTGGCATATGGATTCGCCTTCGACCGCATGTTGAGGCGGAGCGGAACCCCTTCGAGATCGAAGGCCGTCCGGAGGCTGTTTAAGAGATAGCGTTCATAGCTGCCCGGGAGCATGTCGAGCCGGTTCCCGAAAACGACGAAGCTCGGCGGCCGGGTCTTCGCCTGGGTGATGTAACGCAGCTTGATGCGCTTGCCCTTTGGCGCGGGCGGCGGGTTCTTCTCCTTGGCGTCTTCGAACCAACGATTGAGCGCGCCTGTCGAGACGCGGCGGCTCCACGAAGCACGTTGTTCGAAGGCGACTTCGATCAGCGTATCGATCCCCTTCCCCGTCAGCCCGGAAACGGTGAGGAGCGGGACGCCGGAAATCTGGCTGAGTCCGTCGGCGAGCGCGGCCTTCACGCCGTTGAACAGACTCGATTGTTCCTTCGCACTGTCCCACTTCGACAGCGCAATGATGAGCGCCCTTCCCTCTTGCAGCACCTGATCGGCGATCTTCAGATCCTGCGCTTCGAGGCCGAGCGTTGCGTCGAGCAGCAAGACGACGACTTCGGCGAAATCGATAGCGCGGCGCGTATCGGCAACGCTCAGCTTTTCGAGTTTCTCGTGGACCTTCGCCCGCTTCCGAACACCAGCCGTGTCGATCAGTCGTACGTCGCGGCCTTCCCAACGCCATTCGATCTCGATAGAATCGCGAGTGATCCCGGCTTCGGGCCCGGTCACAAGACGTTCCTCAGAGAGCATCTTATTGATCAGGGTCGACTTGCCGGCATTCGGGCGTCCGACGATCGCGAGACGCAACGGGCCTTCTTCTTCGTCGTCTTCCTCTTCACCAAAGGCTTCCGCCATGTGAGCATCCACATGCGGGGAAAGCGCCTCGAAGAGTTCGCCCATGCCCTCGCCATGTTCTGCACTGACCGCGATCGGATCCCCCATCCCGAGTTCGTACGCCTCGTAGACCTGGCTGGTGGCGGCGTTCGCCTCCGCCTTGTTCGCAACAAGGATGAGCGGCACCGGCGCGGCGCGCAGGACCTCGGCAAATTGGCGGTCGAGCGGCGTCACGCCCGCGCGGGCATCGATGACGAACATCGCCGCCGCCGCACCATCGAGCGCCGCCAGCGTCTGCTGCCGCATGCGACCGGACAGGCTATCCTCGTCGCTGTCCTCGAAACCCGCCGTATCGACGGCGACAAAGGCGAGATCGCCCAGCTCAGCGGCACCTTCGCGGCGGTCGCGAGTGACGCCAGGGGTGTCGTCGACGATCGCAATGCGCTTACCGACGAGGCGGTTGAAAAGCGTGGACTTTCCGACGTTCGGACGCCCAACGATGACGACGCGCGGTGCGTCCGACATGGAGGCGTTAGCGCCAGGCGCTGAGGCGCCCGCTTTCATCTAGCAGGTACATGGTCCCGCCCGCTACGATCGGCGGCAGATAGAAGGTATCGGCGATCTCTCGGGACGAGGTTACGCTGCCGTCGGTCGGCGATACGGAGATGAGAAGTCCGCGCGAGGACGTCAGCCAGAGCTGTCCACCGGCAGCGATGGGGCCGCGATAGAAGATCGGGCCCTTCTTATCCTTTGCGTCCCGCCAACGCGGCAGTTGCGAGACCCAGCGCACGCGGCCCTCGCCGCGAGATACGGCAACCACCTGCGCTTGCG
>JBAUIQ010000263.1:0-3046 GCA_049683075.1 Pacificimonas sp. | reverse complement strand
CCGCGAATGATTTCGGCGGCGAAGGCCGTGCGCTCGGCTGCCGTCGCGCCGCCATATTCATCCTCGCGGCGGTTCATCATGCCCCAGAAGAACTGGTCGATCAGATAGCCGTGCGCCCCGTGCAGCTCGACGGCATCGAAGCCGAGGTCCGCCGCCGCGCCCGCCGCGTTGATGAAGGCGTTCGCCATGTCCTCGACATCGGCCTTGGTCGGCATTTCGTAGACCTGCTTGCCCTTATGGGTGTGGCCCGAGGGGCTGTCGCTGGTGGCATCCGGCGCCGGTCCCGTCCCGGGTTTCCGCATCATGCCGACGTGCCACAGCTGCGGCGCAATCCCCGCGCCTGGTGTTTCGTGCACCGCCTCGACGACCTCTTTCCACGCGGCCAGCGACTTCGGATGGTGAAAGTTCGGGACATTCGGATCGTTCGACGCGCCGTCGCGCGCGACAGTCGTGCCTTCCGTGACGATCAGGCCGACATCTGCGGCCGCGCGGCGGCCATAATAGCTGGTGACGTGCTCCGTCGGCGTGCCGTCCGGCGACTGACTACGCGTCATCGGCGCCATGACGATGCGGTTGGCGACGGTCATGCCCTTGCAGGTGAAGGGCTGGAACAGCGGGTCGGCGGTGGTCATTGCGTGTCGGTCTCCATGAAAGCTCGTCGGTGCCTAGATCGCGGCGCGCCGATTGTCAGCCGCGCGTCTCTGACAGAGTGAAACGCCGACGGATGGCGGCGAGCGCTTCGGGCGTATCGGCGTCGAGGAAGATGGTATCGGACGGCGCGTCCACATGCACGATGTCCGCGCGCCGGTCCGCCAGGATCGCCTTGCCGCCGACATCGCCCTCGATCCGCATTAGTGCGGCGAAATGAGAGCGGCCCCACAGTACCGGATTGCCGCTGCGCCCATCGAAGCGCGGAACGATGATAGAGCTCTGCGCGTCGGCCGCATCCACCAGCGCACGAAGCAACTCGGGTTCGATCAAGGGCATATCGGCCAGCATGACGATGGCGGCATCCCACGCCTTCGGTACCGCCGCAATACCGACCGCGAGCGACGCGCCGAGGCCGTCCCCATGGTCTTCGGCATGGACACTCGTCGCTCCCTCCGGAAGTAGCGCCGCCGTCCGCGCCGCCTCGTGGCCGGTCACAACGATGACAGGCAGACCCGCCGCCCTTGCGATACCCAATGTCCGCAACAACAGCGGCTGGCCGCCAAGATCTTCGTGCAGCTTGTTCGCCCCCATCCGCGACGACCGTCCCGCCGCCAGCATGACGATGCCGACCGTTTGAATGGTCTTTCTTGGCGGCGCCCGTCTCGGCTCGGGCCGTGCCGTATCGGCCAGCACGCCGCCGACACCCATCGCCGCGATGTCGCCGCCCTCGACCTCGAGCCCGGCGAACAGTCGTTCCAGCACCATGTCGAAGCCGTTCCGCTTCGGACTGCGCGCGCAGCCCGGCAGCCCGATGACGGGACGGCCCTTGAGGCTGCCGAGCATCAGGAGGTTGCCCGGATCGACCGGCATTCCCAGCCGCTCAATCTCACCGCCGACCGCCGTCAGCGCGGCAGGCACGACGTCTCGCCGGTCGGAGATGGCGGCGGCACCCGCGATCAGCAGAAAATCGGCGTCGATGCTTTCCAACTGGGCGGCGAGGGCGCTCTCCTCATGCGCGCATTCGCTTGCCACCTGTGTGCCGCCCAGTGCCTCCACCCGCTGCCTTGTCACCCGTTCGGTTTTCGCGAGCATTTTCGCACTCGTGCCGCCGTTCGTCGTCTGCACCAGGTGAACGCGGCGCGGTGTGAATGGCGCTATGGAGAGAATTTTGGGCAGGACGGCGCGCGCAACACCCGCGACCGATTCTTTTCGTACCGCAAATGGAATGATTTTGATCGTCGCGACGACATCATCCGCCGCGACCCGCTCATAAGGCTGCAGCGTTCCGAGCGTGATCGCCTCGTCGACAATGTTCGCCGCGTTCACGTCTGCGGTGTCCAGCCGCACGATCCCATCGGCCGCCGCGCACACGTTCGCGCGGCCATGCATTGGACCATCGAGCGTCAGCCCACCTCCCATGATATGCGTTGCCAGTCGTGCGGCCGCGTCGTCTTCACGGACATCATCCGATCCCGGCCGCGCCACGACCAGCTCGTCAATCCCGGCCGCTGCGGCCGCCGCCAGATCGACAGGCGACAGGATCGTCCCTTTCGCCAGCCGCCCGTCGGAGAGGCGCACGCCATGCGCCAAAACCGCACCCTCACAATCGCCAAGCGGGCAGGGGCCGAACTTCATTCCTTGTCGAGGGCGCCACGCCACGCGGCGACCATCTGAGCCGCGATGCTGAGCGCGATCTCTTCAGGATTGGCAGCCCCGATCGGCAGGCCCGCCGGCCCGTGGATGCGCCGCAACGCCGCTTCGTCCGCACCGGCATCTTGCAGCCGCTCCAGACGCGCGGCATGACTGCGACGCGACCCGAGCGCCGCAATGTAAAAGGCGTCGGACGCCAGCGCCGCCTGAAGCGCGGGATCGTCCAGCTTCGGATCGTGCGTCAGCGCGACCACCGCCGTCGCCGGACCAGGCCGCCAGTCCGCCAAGGCTTCGTCCGGCCAGCGATCGTCCACCTCCATGCCGGAAAAGCGTTCGTCCGCCGCAAACGACCCGCGCGGATCGACGATCTTCACGTCATAGCCGAGACCCTTCGCCAACGGGGCAAGCGCCTGCGAGATATGAACCGCGCCGGTAAGGATGAGCGTCAAGGGCGGCGCATATGTCCGCGTATAGGCGTCCTTCGCCGGGTCGGTGGTCATGCGATCGTCTGCATCCACGCCGATCGTCACCGAGCGACCTGTCGCCGTTTCCTGCAAGACGTGCCGCATCAGTGCTGGTGGATAACCGTCTTCTCCGATGGGCTGGACCAGCACGTCGATCTCGCCGCCGCAGCCCAGCCCGACTTCCCATGCCTTCGCATCGGCGACCCCATAATGCAGCCGCGCCGGGACACCGCTTTCGAGGACGGATAGCGCCGCAACGACCACGTCGCCTTCCACACAGC
>JBAUIQ010000262.1:0-1674 GCA_049683075.1 Pacificimonas sp. | reverse complement strand
GAATTAATGAGGGTCGCTCTTATGAGCGGCCCTTTTTTTCGACTAACGCCGCTTTTTCTTGGACTTGCGCGCCTTGCGGGCGGCGTAGCGGGCATCGCGTTCCGCCTTCTTCTCTTCTTCGGTTTTCTTGGGCTTCTTGGCCGCCTGCGCCGCTTCCTTTTCGGCGATTTCGGCGGCGATCTTCGCTTCCTTCTCCGCCTTGGCGTCCGCTTTCTTCTTCTCGAACGCCGCCTTCTTCTCTGCCCGCGCCACAGCCTCCGCCGCCTCGCGCTCCGCACGCTTCGCCTTGGCAGCGGCGATTTCTTCCTCGGTCGGCGGCTTCTTCGCCTTCAGCTTGGCCAGTGCAGCGGCCTTGGCCTTTTCGGCAGCCTTGGTACGTTCGTCGAAATTGGGCGGAGTAAAAGATGGCATGGGTAAGTAAGATGTCCTGTTCGATTATGCGGGTTGCGCAAACAGCGGATAGCAATTTCCCGGCGCCGATGGAATACCGGCCTGCGTCGCAACGGGGAATGGCCGTTTCCTACATCCGGCGCGGGCGGTATGGACGGTGCCATGCCGGTGCGCGTTACCGGTCCGGCGCGCGCCTTTTTGCTACGCGGAAGGTTTGCGCTCTGGACTGTGTAACACCCGGTCCATGTCTCCGGCCCGACCCTTGCGAAAGTGAACGCCAATGACTGAAGCCCCGACGACCGAAACCACAATGACCGACACCGCACCGACCGAAGCGATCCTCGAACCCGATCTGCCGATCCTCGATGCGCATCATCACCTGTGGGACTTGCGGCCCATGCTGCCCGCTTTTCCCGAACCCCGGCATCCGTTCGTGGAGACCATCGCGGGTGCGGCGCAGTACGGGTTCGAACAGCTCTCCGCCGATATGGCGACGGGTCACAATATCGTCGGCACCGTCTTTATGGAATGTGGCGCGTTCTACCGTGCGACGGGCGACGCGGCGATGAAGCCGGTTGGCGAGGTCGAATATGTCAACGGAGTCGCGGCGCAGGGCGCGAGCGGGTTGTATGGCGCGGCCCGCCCCTGTGCGGCGATTGTCGGTCATGCGGACCTGACGCTGGGCAATGCTGTTGCGCCGGTGCTGGATGCGCTGGTGGCGGCGGGCAACGGACGGTTCTGCGGCATCCGCCATCAGGGTGCATGGGACGCCGACCCCGCCGTGCTCGGCCCGCCTTTACACGCACCGGAAGGGCTGTATCGTGACGATGCCTTCCGCGGCGGTTTTGCGCATCTGGGCCAGCGCGGGCTGACCTTCGATGCCTGGGTGCTGGAACCGCAGCTGGGCGATGTGCTGGACCTTGCCCGCGCCTTTCCGGACCAGCGCATCATGCTCGACCATTGTGGTACACCGCTGGGTGTAGGCCCCTATGCGGGCACGCTGGACGAAACCTTTACCCGCTGGCGTGATGCCATTCGGGCGCTGGCGAAGTGCGAGAACGTGTCGGTCAAGCTGGGCGGGTTGGCGATGCCGTTCTGCGCAATGCCGGACAACGGCCCGGCTGCGGGTATGGGGTCGGAGGCGCTGGCGGCGATGTGGCGGCCCTATATCGAAACCTGCATCGAGGCGTTCGGCGCTAACCGCGCGGCATTCGAATCGAACTATCCGGTCGATCGCTGGGGCGCCAGCTATCCAGTTTTATGGAATTCTTTCAAATACATAAC
>JBAUIQ010000261.1:0-1923 GCA_049683075.1 Pacificimonas sp. | reverse complement strand
AGCGCCCATTTCGCAAATCCGGAACGAGCCTTGGATCACCCAGGGCTTCGCGTCCGATTCGAGACGGCGACAGGCGCGTCTGTCGCATCGTGCGTTCGAGGAGAATGAGGATCGACATAACAGGCTCCGCAATTGATGACCGACATAAGGGTGGTGCAACAATTCCTACTTTGCTAGGTATTTTCCTCTTACCTATCTCTTGTTCCCTTTTTGTTCAAGCGATAGAACGGGCTTAGGATGTGGCCACAACGGCCGAGGAGACAGGTTTTGGCGGAAGCCCATGCAAATGTCCGTGAGAGACTCGAGACGCTCATCGCAACCAGCGGCTATGACTTCACGTCGCTATCGCGAGCGCTCGGACGGAATCCCGCCTATATTCAGCAGTACATCCGGCGTGGTGTCCCAAAGAAGCTGGACGAAGAGGCCCGGCGGCATCTTGCCGAACTTCTTGAGGTGGACGAGCGTGAACTCGGCGCTCCCGCCGGCCGAGCCGTGGTCGGCGCCCAGGGCAGATCGAGCAGCGACTACCTGCTCGTCCCCTATTTTACAGGCATAGGCGCGTCCGCCGGCGCTGGTGCTCTGACCCCGGACGGTGAGGAAGCAGCGGAGACGGCGCTCGCCTTGCAAATGCGCTGGGTTCGGGAGATCTGTGGTGGTGATCCCGACCTTCTATCGGTAATCAAGGTGCAGGGAGATTCGATGCTACCGACGCTAGGCGACGGCGATCCTATCCTCGTCGACCGTTCCGATGGTTTCGACCGATTGCGTGACGGTATTTACGTCATGCGCGCGGACGATGCGCTGCTCGTTAAGCGGGTAACGAGAACGCCGCGATCACGGGTTATTCATGTTACAAGTGACAATCGAGATTACCCGAATGTCGGCGACTGCGATGTGGCCGATGTGGACGTAATCGGTCGCGTGATTTGGGTTGGGCGCCAACTCCGCTAGGTAATTCCCTAACGGTTCCGTATCGAGAAGCCGATCGCGAGGACTAGCCCGACCGCGAGACCGCCGAGAAACCCTAGCGACGGCTCACCGCGCATGATCCCCACCACAGCGCCGATGACGACCGACAGCGCAAGTGCGACACCTGCCCCGCTTTGACCCGAACGCATCATCGTTACGTCTCCAGCGTTCTATTTTGGGACGGGCGGAACAAGTTAGAACACCCAGGGCGGGACGTCTCCCGAGAGCCGCCCATATTTGGCACGGGCCTTGCTGACCACCGAGCAATAGCAGTTTTTTTGCTTGCGCTTTGGGGGCTCGTCGCCGTGAATATCCAATCTATCAACGACCGTGTCTCCTTCGATGAAGCGTCGCAATTCGTCGACCGTTTCGGCGACGAGGCCGTTCTAGAGGCGGCCAGTATCGCCGATCGCCATCGCGTGGCAGGCGACGCGCCGAACTTCGCGCGCTGGCGCCAGGTCGAACGGGCCATCCTCATGCTTCAACTGGTCGACGTGGTCGGCGAGGTTCACTAGGCGAATTGTCGCGACTGCGTGATGCGGTCATCCTATTGAGACGCAGCAGTGTCGCGAGCGTCGCGGCCACCTGCGCCCTGACTTCATCTTCCGTAATTCCGAGTTCGTTCGCCATATCGCCCGCGACGAGCGCATGTCCGAGCGCGGGCAGCATGACCGCCATCGTAACGCGCGCCGAATCGATGCGTCGCCGCCCTGGCACCGTGCCCGTCAGCGTATTCACCAAATCGCCCACGGCCTGATGGAACGGCGCTAGGTCGGCGGGTGTCCCCGACAGCTCGAGCCAAGCAACCAATCGTGTCGCGCCGCCCGGCCCGAAGGCATCGAACACGGTGTCCACGATCTCGCGCGGCGTGGCGCGACGTGCTCTCAGTTCCTCGGCTAGATGTCTGACGATGCCAGTCAGTTCTCGGGTCATTTCGCCAACAAGCGCACCGTG
>JBAUIQ010000260.1:0-1865 GCA_049683075.1 Pacificimonas sp. | reverse complement strand
TCCCGCAGGACGTCCTCGATGCGAGCTATGACGCAGGGATGGAGCTCTACTCCGAGTTGGCGTCCGATCCGGAGTGGAAGAAGATCTACGACAGCATGATGGCGTTCCAGGTGGATAACTTCCTTTGGAGCCAGGTCGCCGAGGGCACCTATGCCGACTTCATGCGCGAGAAGCAGCGTGCGGGCGAATTGCCCGGCCAGCAAACGGGCGGCGGCGAAAACTGAAGCCTGCGCGACATCGCGACGAGGGGGCCCGGATCCGATGCGATCCGGGCCCTTTTTTTGTCAGTCGAAGTTCAATCCACCGTTTGCGGGCGCTTCTTGGTCGGATGTATCCTCGTCCGTGGCTGCGCCGCCGCCGAAGTTGAAGCCGCCATCGGCATCCTGCCCACCTTCTGCAGGCGCGGTGTCGTTATCCGGGGCGCCACCGCCAAAATTGAACCCCCCCGTCGTCGGCGCAGCGTCTTCGGCATCTGCGTCGCCCGCGGGCTGCCCGCCGAAGTTGAACCCCGATCCGCTGCCGTTTTCCTGCGACCCCTCGATCTGGGCCGGGCTCCGCTGGCGGCTGTCGTCATAGTGGGTGACGAGACCTGGCACGGCTATGACAAGCAGGATCATCGTGAATTGCAGGCCGATGTAGGGCAGCACGCCCTTGTAGATTTCACCTGTCCTGACCGGCGGAAGAATCTGGCCCGACAGCTCGTCCCGCCTCTCGGACGTTGGCGCGACAGATCTGAGATAGAAAAGCGAGAAGCCGAATGGCGGTGTCAGGAAAGAGGTTTGCAGGTTCATCGACAGGATCACCCCGAACCAGATCAGGTCGATCCCCAACGTCTCGGCCACCGGGGCGAGCAATGGCACGAGGATGAAGGCGATCTCGAAGAAGTCGAGAAAGCAGCCCAGCACGAAGATGACGACCGTAACCACGAGCAGGAAGCCGAACTGCCCGCCCGGCAGGCCGAGCAGCAACTCCTCGAGCCAGACCTGGCCGTTGACGCCGTAGAAGGTGAGGCCGAAGACCCGCGCGCCGACCAGGATCATCAGCACGAAGGCGGACAGCTTGGCCGTCGCCTCGACCGCCGAGCGGAGTGTGACGAAGTTCAGCCGACGCTTGGCGAAGGCGAGGATCAGCGCTCCGACCGCCCCCATGGCGCCGCCCTCGGTCGGCGTGGCGATCCCGAGAAAGATGGTGCCGAGGACGAGGAAGATCAGCGCGAGCGGCGGGATGAGCACGATCACCACCTCTTCGGTCAGGCGCGAGAGCAGGCCGATCTTGAGGTGCCTGTTGGCCAGCGCAATGACATAGCAGGTGATGACCGAGAAAGCTCCCGCGAACACGGTGCGCGTCGCGGGAACGTAGCCGTCGAAGAGAAGCCGCGCGGAACCGAGATAGAGCACGACGGCAAGCGCGAGCATTACGACGAGCGACAGCACGCCATTGCCCAGTCGCCGTTCCTCTGGCGGCAGCGCGGGCACCGCATCCGGCCGCAGCAACGTCAACGCGACGATATAGAGGCAGTAGACCGCGATGATGATGAGCGCGGGATAGATCGCGCCCAAATACATGTCGCCGACCGAAACGCCGAGCTGGTCGGCCAGGACGATGAGCACGAGCGACGGCGGAACGATCTGCGCCAGCGTCCCCGCAGCCGCGATGGTCCCCGTCGCGACGGACTGATCGTAGTTGTAGCGTTGCATGACCGGCAGGGAGATCAGCCCCATCGCGATAACGGACGCAGCAACGACGCCGGTCGTCGCGCCGAGAAGGGCACCGACGAGGATGACGGCAAAGGCAATACCGCCGCGCAGGGGGCCGAAGAGCTGTCCCACGGTGTCGAGCAGATCCTCGGCCATCCCCGATCGTTC
>JBAUIQ010000259.1:0-7526 GCA_049683075.1 Pacificimonas sp. | reverse complement strand
GCCCAGCTCGGTGCCGACGATCCGGCGGCCGCAGTCGAAACTTTGATAGAGGCGGCGCGCATCGCCGAAGGCACCGGCGATGGCTTCGCGGCACCGCTCTATGCCCAGGCCGCCAGCGCGGCCCTCCTCGCAGCAGATGCCGAACAGGCGGAGGCGCTTGCCGACCGCGCCTTGGTCGCTCTCGGCCCGGATGAAGGGAAACAACATGCAGCAGTCCTTATCGACCGTGCCATCGCTCGGGTCGAACAGGGCCAGACCGACGCCGCCCGCGGCGACCTCTTTCAGGTCGTGCGGCTCGACCCCGAGAACGTCACCGGCTGGACCCTACTCGCTGCCGCCGAACGCCGCGCTGGCAACGGACCAGGCGCGGAAAGCGCGATCATCGAAGCCCTGAAGCTCGCACCCGAAGATCCCGATGTGCAAGCGGAAGCCAAACGCATCGCGCTCTCGAACTAGCGTCGTTCCAAATTCGCCATCGACTGGATCGACGCGAGATGGGCATAGATCGCCGCCAGCGCGCCCGTCCTGCCAAGCTCGTCAAGCGCGTCGTCGGGCAGTTCGGCCAGTCGCGCCCGGTCGACGGCAAGAAAGCCACCATATCGGCGCATCGCGTCGCCCGCCCGGACGCGAATGCTCGCATCGAAGAGCAGATCGTGCTTGTTCAGCAACTTCGCCAGCTGCCAACTCCGTTCCGCCGCGATCTCGTATTTGTGGCAGAAATTCAGGATGTGCTTGGTGCAGGCCGTTGGCGTCGCCCCATCTTCGAACAGCGGCTCTCCGCTCGTCGGGAGAATGCGTTCGTCCGTATCGTCGACGCAAAGATACATCGTCTTCGCGCCCGGCTTCGGCCGCGCCAGAATGAAGGGATAACGACGGAGGTAGGCGGGGACATAGCTGTCCGTCCGCCATGCGCCATCGTCGCCGACCAGTCGATTCTCACCATCCTTCGTTCCAAGAAGTGCGACGGGGCGATGACCCGCGCTTTTCGAAAAGACGATCGGCAGGTGCCGTCCCGCCGCCGCGAACTCGTCGACGGTTATCGGCACGACAGCGGTCTCTTCGGCGAAGCGATAATCGGGACGCTGCTGGAAGCCCGCAAAGCCATAAGTCTTCGGACTTAACGGCGTTACGCGGCGATAGAGATAGGGTAGCGGTTTCGGAAAGGCGTAGACCTCTCCGTTCAGGCGCACCTGCGGGTCTGTCATGATGCGATCAACGCTCACCCATCGACTCCTCGATGGTTTTCGTCAGCGGCTTCGTCAGATAGGCGAAAACCGTGTTCTCGCCCGTTTCGATGTTCGCCGTGACCGTCTGCCCGGGCGTGATTTCGATCGTCTCGTTCTGGAACCGCGTTTTCATCGTTTCCGTTGAGATATCGAGGTGAACCCGGAAGGAGATCGCCTCGCGCCCCTCACCCGCATCCTCAGTAATCGTATCCGGGCTGATGAAGATGACCCGCCCGCGTCCGGTCCCGTAGATGGAGCTGTCATAGGCGTCGAACATGATCGATGCCTCCTGCCCTAGCTTCACGAAGGCGATGTCCTGCGGCGAGACCTTCGCCTCGACAATCAGCTCGTCCTCCGTCGGCACGATCTGCATAATCTCGTCGCCGGGTCGCAGCACACCACCAAGCGTCGTCAGCCGGACATTCTTCACAATGCCGTCCGTCGGCGCGAAGATCTCGGTCGAATCAAGAAGATTTTGGCGCTGCGCCAGCTGCTGCTGCGCCGCGACCAATTCTTCTTCCGCCGTGGACAGCTCGGTCTGCACCTCACTGAAATAGCGGTTCCGCTCGTTGACGATCTGACCCTGCAGGTCGGCGACCTGGCGCTGCATCTGGATGACGTCGGCCTTCGCGACATCGCCGGTCTCGACGAGCGGCATATTGAGAGACAGCTCCTGCCGCGCCAGCACCAACTGGCTTGAGAGCGCGTTCAATTCCGCGGTCAGCGATTGCCGCCGCTTGGCGTAAAGCTGCGACTGGTTGGCGACGAACTCGGGATAAGACTGCACCTCCGGCGGAAAGTTCAGCGGCCGGTCGAAGGCCTCCGCCCGAAGCCGCGTCGTCGTCGCGAGAAGCGCCGCCACCTGCGACCTCGTTTCTTCGAGACCCGCCGCCAGCTTCACACGATCAAGCGTCATCAGCCGCTGGCCTTTTTGGACCTCATCGCCCTCGCGAACGAAAATCTCGGTAATGACACCGCCGTCGGACGACTGGAGTAGCTGCACGCGGCCCTGGGGGATGACTTGCCCCTGCGCCCGTGCCACCTGGTCGAGCTCCGCCCAGTTCGCCCATACGACGAACCCCACGAGCGAGAAGGCCGTCAGGAAGATGATGGCAATGGAGGGGCGCAGCCAGCTGTTCATAGGGGCTATCTACGCGCTCCGGACGAGCATTTCCACGGCTTGCGGCTCAGCTTGCGATGCGCGGCGCGGGTTTCGGGACGGCGCGTTGCTGCTTCGCCGCCGCGTCCTTCAGCTGTCCGAGCACCTGATCGCGTCGCCCATCGAGCCATACACGCCCCTTCGCCAACACGATCACCCGTTCAACAAGCGGCAGGAGCGCCAGGCGATGCGTGACCATCACAAACGCGCTGTCGGCGTCCATGCGCGCCTTCAGCGCGTTGAGGACGTTCGCTTCCGTTGTCTGATCGAGATGCGCCGTCGGCTCGTCGAGCAGCCATAAACGCGGCTTCATCAACATCATGCGGGTCAGGCCGGTCAATGTCCGCTGACCACCCGACAGACCGCTACCCCCCTCGTGGATTGGCAGGTCGAGCCCCATTGGGTGGTCGGAGATCAGATGAATAAGCCCCGTCTTCTTCGCGGCAGCGATGACCTTCTGGTCACCTGGCTCCGGCAGGCCGAGCGTCAGATTTTCGCGCAGCGTTCCGTCGATCAGGCGATAATCTTGCGGCAGATAGCCGATGTGCCGCCTGAGCTGGTCGTCCGCGATAAGCGACATGTCGAGCCCGCCAAGCGTCGCCTGCCCCTGCGTCGGCGCATAAAGGCCCGCAAGCAGGCGCAGGAAGGTCGACTTGCCCGATCCGATACCGCCAAGCACAGCAACCGTCTCACCCGGATCGATGGCAATCTGCTCAATGTCGATGGCCGGGGTACCGCCGGGATAGGCAAAGCGGCAATGAGACAGCGCGACTGGACCGTCGAGAGTACCGGGCCGTACACCCGCCGCGCCCTCTCGCTCAACGGGTAGCGCGAGGATACCGTTCAACATGTTGAGGCTCGACCGCGCATAACTCATCTGCACGATCAGGCCCGGCAATTGTCCGATCAGCGGGCCGTTGATGCGCCCTGCCAGAATCGAGCAGGCAATCAGCGCGCCAATCGTGATCTCGTTCTCCGCCGCGCGCATGGCACCGACGGCAACGATCAGCACATAGGCAAGCTGGCTGAGCCCGCCAAACAGCGCCGTCGCAATCGCGGCCCAGCGCTTCACGCCGTCCTCCTGTGCCAGCACTTCGTCGACTAGGCGGCTCCACCGCGCCGCCATGTGCCAGCGACCATGACCGGCCTTCAGCGTTTCTGCCGCGTCGAAGGTTTCGACGAGAACCCCGTTCTTGCGGTTGCCCGTCACCTGCGCCGCATCGCTCCGCTTTCGGATCGTCCGGGCAAGGATGTAAGCGCAAAGGAGCGAGATCGGGAAGATGATCATCGGGACGAGGGCGACCTGGAACCCGGCGATCCACCAAACCAGCGCGATAAACAGCGCGGCAAAGGGCAAGTCGGCAACGACGAACAGACTGCCAAAGGACATCAGGCTGCGGATCTGCTCGAGACCACGTAACTGCGACGCCATTGTGCCGACACCGGGCGGTCGGTGGTCTAACCGCACAGCCTGCATTCGCGCGAAGAAAAACTCCGACACCTCAAGGTCGATCCGCGCCGCTTCCCGCTCCACCAAGAGCGACCGCGCGCTGCGCATCAGAAAATCGAGAATGAGGGCGAAGATGACGCCGGCTGTCAGGACGAACAGCGTCGGATAGCTGCCGCGCGGGATAACGCGGTCATAGACCTGCATGGAATAAAGCGAGGTCACGACGGCGAAGATATTGATCACGATCGTCGCAATGATCGCCGTAACGATCATCGGCTTCCGCTTCAGGAAAGCACGGCGGAAGATCGTGAGCGCCGTATCGCCATCGGCGAGCCCACCGGAGCCCGGCAACTCCAGCGTGTAAGCGTCGTCCGCCACCTCGTCCCAGGCCACAGTCTCGCCGCCCACAAGCTGCACAACGCCCGCGCTCTGATAGTTTTGCGCTGTCCGCCAGCCGAGCTCGGCATGATGAACGAGCACCGGGAACTGGTTGGCGCGAGGGGCCGTCGTGACGCGCGTGGGTGCCGGCCAATTATTTGCATCGGCGAGATCACGGAGCGCGTCGGCATCGCGCAATTGCGCACCCCGTTTGCGGCTTTCCAGAACCCAGTTTGGATTGAGCTCAGTCCGCGACAGATGCGCATATGAAGGGATTGTGTCGTAAAGCGATCGCATCAGTTGAGTGTTTCTTCGCTCAATTCGTCGACGCGTCCCTCACCGACCTGATCGTCGCCAAAGCGGTCGATCTCCTTACCCATGACATCCGGTGCGCGGAAATCGACGAGCTGGCAACTGCGGAGAGCAAGGCGTGTAGACGTCAGCATCGCCGTCACCTCGGCACCGACACGGGATTCCTCCGCGCTTGCTTCCTCACGCACGGCGTTCATCAGGTCGAGCCAGGTCCGGCGACCGGCAACATATTGACGGGCATAGCTCTCACGGACTTCGGTCGAAAACCGCGACGCTTCCGCGCCCGCCTCGATACGGCGCTGCGCCGCGCGATTGGCGACGAGATCGGCGGCGAGCTCCTCCCGCAGGGCACGTTCTGCGGACCGAATGTCGAGAACACTCCCAGCCGCACGGCTGCGGGCCGCATTGGCGTTCGAAAAGGCACTCAGGCCACCCTGCGTTGTCTGGCGAAGCGACACACCAACCCGGTCGCCGAGCAGTTCGCTGCGCGAATATTGCAGATTGAGCTGAGGAAAAATCTCCGCCCGCGCCTGCTTTGTCTCGGCACGGGCCAATACGGTTTCGGCCTGCAGCCGCTGGCGCACGGGATCGCACTGGACCGAGCGCGCGACGAGGTCCGGAATATCCGGATGATAGCGCGCCGCGTCGTAAGGCGGCGGCGGACCAAGCGCGAAGTTTGGCTCTTCTAGCAGTTCGGCAAGGCGCGCCTCTGCCGTGGCGCCGGCCGCCCGCGTCACGGCAATTTCCTCCTCGACCTGAGCCGTACGAGACTGCGCGAGATTGAGGTCGCTGTTAGGGCTGACACCGCCATCGACACGCCGCGCAATGCGGTCGACCAGCGCCTGATGCTGCTCGAGGCTGTTTACGAGGACGACGAGCCGACGCGCCGCGCCGACGGCCTCGAAATATTCCTCTGCCGCTTCTAGGGCGATATCGAAGAGCGCCTCTTGCACCTCCGCGAGCGTCACGAGCTTCGCGGCGCGCGCCCGGTCGATAGCCGAACTGATGCGCCCGCCCGTCCAGACCGGTTGCTCAACGGTAATCTGGCTTTGCAAGCCGTCGCGTTGTCCGGTCGCGAAGCCAAAGCCCTCGGCCTGGACCGACGGAAAGCGCAGCCATTTCGCAGCTTCTATATCGAAGTCAGCGGCGCGCGTGATGACCCTTGCAGCTTCCACCTCGGGTGCCGAGGCCACAGCCTGACCGACGATTTGCTGTAGATCGACGGGGACATAAGGCGTCGGTTCGACCGCGACGGGGGCGTCGGGCGGTGCGGGCAGGACGGGACCATAATCCTGGGCGAGCGTTGGAGCCGCAGCGGCCGTTGTGAGCATCAGAGCGACAAGCGCGTCGGAATACCGACGCGCGCCGACCGCGCGCAACAAATCAGACATCGCCGATCTCGCGGACCTTGAGCCGTAAAAAATTGACATCATCAGCTATGCGGTCCCCGCGCCGCCGGTCCCCCGATCGCAATCCGAATGAGGACGTATCGTCCGGCGACAGCCGCCCGCCGCCGTCAATGACGCCCAAATGACCTCAGCACAAGAAAAAGGGGCCCCGACATAGTCGGAACCCCCCATTCTTTTGGTCGAAATGATCTTCGAAGCTTAGCCGAAGAACACGATGCCGTCGTCTTCGATACCACCCATTCCATCAGGGGTCGTATCGACGTTGGCGATCGCATTGACACCCGTCACGCCGTCGAGGCGAACGATATCATCGATCGACGCCGAGTCGGAGTCATCGCCGTCCACAACAGCCACATAGGTGTTGCCACGATATTCGAACGCGAAGGCACCGTCTTCGGTGTCCGCGCTGTTCTCGAACACGTCGGTGATCAGCGTGATCGCTGCCAAGAGCGAGGCTTCCGCCTCGACGGCTTCGGCCAGATCGCCAACGATCACACCGTTCGCGACATCTCCAGCGTCGTCGACGATCTCTGCATCGAAATCGATTACGTCGGCATCATCGTCGATTTCAAGATCGGTGTCGTCCGTATCGGAGTCCGCCGTGTCATCGATGTTGAAACCAGTGACACGATCCAGCGCCGTAAGCGTCGTGTCACTTTCTGCGAACGTAAGCACGTCGCGAGCGTCGCCGTCGGACAGATTGATCCGGTCCGCACCGCCGCCCAGGGCAAGCGTCGCGGCGCCGTCGCCGACATTGACAACATCGACACCGTCACTGCCCGTAACGTCGAGCTCACCGCCGCCGCCATTGACCACGACCGAACGGTTACCCATCAGATTGCTGAGGTCCAGCGTCAGGCTGTCGTTCTCATCGTTGTCCGAGTCACCGTCAATGTCGACATCACCGCGAAGCTGGGTGGCATCAACTGTGAACGTCGTGCCGGTCGCGATGTTCTCGTTGGCCAGCGTCACGTCGTAGTCGAACGCACGTCCTTCCGAAGCACCGGCACCTGTCGCGACCTGATCGTCGCCGCCAAGGAGACGGAGCGTCTCGAAGCCCGTCACGGTGTCGCTGTTCAGATCCACACCGCTGTCGAGAACCAGGACGTCATTACCGGCACCGCCAGCCACGATGTCGCCGTCCTCAATGTCTTCGGCGTCATCGGTATCACCGTCAATGTCGGGATCCGCATCATCGTCATCATCCTCGTCCGCCATGAAGGCAGCCGAGAAAGTTACGACATCGTCACCCGATCCGGCATCGACATTGAAGCCGTTATCGTCGTCGGAGGATGCATCCTGATCGATCACGTTGATGATATCGTTACCCGCACCACCGGTAACGCTATCGTTACCGCCGTTGCTCGTGATGGTATCGTTACCATTATTGCCACGAAGGACATCGTCGCCTTCACCGCCTTCGATCGTATCGTCGCCGATACCACCGATGAGCGTATCGCCATTATCACCACCGGTAAGAGTAATGCCGGTCGTGAAGCTCGAAGCATTGATGTTGCCCGTCGAGCCATCTTCGATCACGATAGTCCGGATGCCCGTGTTCTGAAGGAACGAGCCCGGCGTCAGAGAGAAGC
>JBAUIQ010000258.1:0-4185 GCA_049683075.1 Pacificimonas sp. | reverse complement strand
GCCGTGTAGCCTGCCACAATAATGACGGCGTCGGCGGCGGCGGCGGCATCCTTCGCCGCACCAAGATCGCTCTCATCTCCTCTCAGAACATGATCCTCACCAAGCACCGCCAACATCCCGGCAAGCGGTGTGATAACGTAGGGCGCGCGAACGCGGCTCGAGCCATGATCGCCAGTATTTTCCAGCCTTGCGAGCCTGCCGAGAACGGCGATCTTCCCGGACCTCGCCAGCGGCAGCACGTCGTTATTCTTCAGGAGAACGGCGCTCTTTTCCGCCGCCTCCCGCGCCAACATACGATGTGGCTCGCATGCGACGAGATGCATGCCATATTCTGGCAACGGGTCTTCGGCGGCGGCGAAGCGATAGAGTGTGGTCAGGATGCGTCGGCACGCCGTGTCGATAACGTCCGGCTCGATGTGCCCGGCTTCGACAGCCGCCACGAGCTTCTTACCAAAAACCATCGGTTCGGGGTTTTCGATGTCGAGCCCGGCGCTCGCGCCATAGGGTTTGTAAACGCCCAGCAGCCAGTCAGAATGAACGAACCCTTCGAAGCCCCATTCGTGGCGCAATATGTCGGTCAGAAGACGGCGATGCTGGCCGCAATATTCGCCGTTCATCTTGTTGTAGGCGCTCATCACACTCGCGCAGCCCGCATCGAGCGCGCGTTTGAAATGCGGCAGGTAGACTTCTCGCAGGGCCCGCTCGTCGATCTTTACGTCGATCTGGAAGCGCGTGTTTTCGACCGAGTTCAACGCGTAGTGCTTCACCGTCGCGATGACGTTGTGCGTCTGTATACCGAGAGCGAGGGCCGTGCCCATCTGCCCCATGTGGAATGGGTCTTCGCCATAAGTTTCCTGCGCGCGTCCCCAGGCCGGATGGCGTAAAAGGTTCATGCAAACTGCGCCCGATAGATTGCAATCCTGCGCCCGCGCTTCGATCCCCATGACCTCGCCGATGCGGCGTTCAAGATCCGGATCGAAGCTCGCCCCGCGCGCCATCGAACAGGGGAACGCCGTCGAATTGCCGCGCGCCACACCGCGGGGGCCGTCGGTGAAGTAAAGCGCGGGAACATTTAGGCGCTGAACACCGCCGCCCGCCTTATAGGGTCGCGCGCCCCAAACGCCGCCGTCTTCGCGGATCGCCTCTAGGAAGCCTTCACCCGACATCATGGCAACCTTTTCCTCCAGCGTGGATTCATGGAGAATTGCGTCGACGCGGGTATCGATCTCGTCGGCGGTCATGCCCTTGGTTGGGGACAAGTCAGTCATGCTTCAGGTTCCCTGACGATTGTTCGAAATCCGATGTGATTGGTGCCAAGGCCGCGCTCTTGCGCCTGCCAGGCAGCGGGGCGGTCGCGGCGGCAATAATTGTCCGCGCAGAGGAAGGAGCCGCCCTTGATGATGCTGCCAGTGCCGTCCGCGGTGGGCGTCGCGGTCAGTTCCCAAACGTTACCCGTCATATCATGCAGGCCGTAGCCATTGGCATCATAGCAGCCGACGGGAGCGAGCCCCTCATGGCCGTCGGCGCCTGTGTCCTGGACTGGGAAGACACCTTGCCAACTGTTCGCCCTGTGAGCGCCGCCGGGCCTTTGCTCGTCACCCCATTCGTAGCTGGCGCCGTCGAGACCGCCCCGCGCGGCATATTCCCACTCCGCCGCCGTCGGTAGCGCGGCCCCTGCCCAGTCGGCATAAGCCTCAGCATCGCGCAGCGTTACGTGAACGACCGGATGGTCGCCGCGTCCGTCGAGATTGCTGCCCGGTCCTTCGGGCGATCGCCACGCGGCACCAGATTGCCAGCGCCACCAGCTGGGATTGCCCGGTGTCGGAATGGTGAAAAGCGCGGACCCCGGCTGCCGCATCTCAGGCGGCGCTTCAGGAAGGTCGGGCGGCGGCTGTTCAGCCTCGGTTACATAGCCTGTCGCCGCGACGAACGCGCCGAACTGGTCGTTCGTCACTTCGTGCACATCGATAGCGAAGCTACTGACCGTGATATCACGCTCCGGACCTTCTTCCGGATAGAGCGCTCCCTCGCCTGCTCTTAACGTACCGGACTGAAGGGACACGCGCTGCACTTGGCCTGGGCCGGCTAAGCAACCTGCGGCATCAAACGAAGAAGGCGCCGCCGGCGAGCAGGCTGCGAGAAGCGGCACGACCAAGTTTGGGAGGAGGTGGCCGCGCCGCAAGCCGTTTTCCTTAAAACCGGAACCGAACCGAGCCGCCGAAATAGCGGTCCGCGTCCTTCGGTGCATATTGATCGATATTCACGGTGCCCGTGTAAAGTGGATCCTGGAACAGAAAGTTCACGTAGTTTTTGTCAAAAAGGTTTTTGACGAACCCTGTCACAGTCCAGCGGTCGTCGGCGCTTGCAACGCCAAGGCTCGCATCGACGATCGCATAGCCATCCTGGATCGTGTTAGGGTTTTGGTTCAGGCTGAACTGTGTATCGCTTTGAAACCGTAGGTTTGTCTGGACGAAGCCATCGAGGCCGTTCGACAGCGGCTGGTCGAGACGCGTCGACATGATGAAGCGATATTTCGGCGAGTTTGGCAGCGTTGCGCCTGCCAGGTTTTTAACGCCGTCCACGCAATCCGGATCCGCCGTGTTCGGCGTGAAACACTGGCCGTTCGGGAAGCTGTCGACGCTGGCGTCTGTGTAGGCGAAGCCGAAGTCGAAGCGGAGGCTGTCCATCGGGCGGATGGCCGCCTCGATCTCGACGCCCTTGGTCTCGACGGACCCGACGTTCGACAGAACGAACGTCGTCGCGACGCTGTCAAACGACTGGCTTTGGAAATCGTCATAGGTCGCGTAAAACGCGGTGACGTTCAGCGTCAGGCGACGGTCGAGAAACTGCGATCGGAAGCCGATCTCGTAGGCATCGGACGTTTCCGGATCGACGTTCACGAATTCCGAGCGGTCGCCGCCGGGGACGAAGTCCGGATCGAAGGCGACGTCAGCCGTCGGCCCCTTATAGCCGCGCGTATAGCTGCCATAGATATTCACATCGTCGTCGAGATCGTACTGAACGACCGCTCGGCCGGTAACGGCGGTGTCGCTGATGTCGCCATTCTGCACGATGTCGTCCAGCTGACCGTCATTGTCCTCGTCGACGAAGATGTTTGCGGGAGCGATCTGCGCATTGAGGACGGCGTCGCCCGGAAAGAGCGGCTCGACTGGACGGAACAGAAAGACGTCCAGCTCTTCGCGAATGACGCGCAGGCCGCCGATCAGGCTGAGCCGGTCCGTCGCGTTCCAAGTGACGTCGGCGAACGCAGCATAGTTGCGGTTGTCGACCTCGCCCTCGAAAAAGCCCGACTGCGACAGCGGCAGGATTGCCGGCAGACCGGGCGCTGGCGGAATGCTGATCTGCGGACAATCATCCGGCGCGAGGCCAGCAAGGCAGAGCTTTCGTTCGAAACGACGGTCGAGAGCGAGGTCGAAGAAATAGGCACCCACGATATATTCGATTGCGCCGCCTGCGGGTGACGTCAGGCGGACTTCCTGGGAGATTTGTTTGATGTCGGTTTGACCATTGTTGATATCGAACCCGGTCACACCGCCGATCGAGGGCGTTGTATCGATGTCGATGCCGTTCGCGAAATCCCAGTCGCGGTAGGCGGTGATCGATGTCAGCGTGTGATCGCCGAGCGCGACCGTGAACTCGCCGGAGGCGCCCCAGCTTTCCGTATCGTTGAAGATCGGCGCGTTGACGTTGACCTCTCGGTTCGTCGGGCTGGGTGTCAGGTCGCCGTTAATGCCGAGCCATGTTTCGTCGGTGAAACTGCGCGCTTGGTAAACGCAGCAGTCGTCCTCTGACTTGCGATAATCGCCGATCAGGTAGAAATTGACGTCCGGCGTAATGTCCCAGTCGAGCTTCGCGCGGCCACCGTAGCGCTTGGCACCGTTGAATTCACGGTCATCGAACTGGTTGTCGATATGGCCGCCGACATCGGTGTAGAAGCCTGTAAGCCGAATGCCGAGCGTATCGGTGATCGGCGTCGAGACGCTGCCGCGAACGCGATATTCGTCGAGTTCTGCGACAGTGACATCACCCTCAGCTTCGAATGTCGAAGCCGGGCGCTTCGTGACCACGTTCACGACACCCGCCGAAGCGTTCTTTCCGAACAAGGTGGACTGCGGTCCGCGCAATACCTCGACGCGCTCGATATCGATGAGGTCGGTATAGGCC
>JBAUIQ010000257.1:0-7129 GCA_049683075.1 Pacificimonas sp. | reverse complement strand
ATGAAGCCCCGAACCGTGCCGGACCGGCCACGCTCGACGTCGAAGACCTCGGCCTCATCCAGACGCCAGCCACCGTCAGCGCGGACCGCCATCGGGCCAGAGATGATGTCCACGAGCTGCGCCCCATCGCGGCGGTAGACCGTCACATCTTTGAGGACGACGTCTTCGCCTTCGCCTTCCACACGGCCTGCGAACAGCGTGTCGCCGCCGCTCAACTCCCATTCACCGAAGCGAGCGTCTTCGGGCTCGGCCACACGTGTCCGATAGTCCGTCTTCTGCCAGGCATCGAGGGCGGCATTGGTCCTGGGCAAAACCGTTTCGGCAAAGGCGAAGTGGAGCGCACCGAAAGCGAGTGCGGTCAGCATCATCGGCCAGAGGATCTGGTGCGGCGACATGCCCGCGCCCTTCATCACGACGATTTCACTGGATGTGGAAAGGCCCGCCCAGGTTACGAGCGCGCCGAGCAGCACGGAAAAGGGCAGGAATGTGTCCGCCAGTTGCGGCATCCGAAGCTTCACATATTCCAGGAGTTCCGCATTGCCATTGCTCGGGACGGCCAGAATTTTCTCAGATTCCGACAGCAGGTCGAGCATCTGAAGCAGGCCGATGAGGACGAAGGCAAAGGCGACGACACGCACGGCGAGGAGCTTCGCCTGATAGAGCGCGAGCCGGTTCGAAGGCCAAGGTGCGAGCTTCATGTCAGGCGGTGACCGGGCGGACGCGGCCGCGCAGCTTAAGACGGAGCCATCGTGTCAGCTTGCGGATTGGCTTCGTAAGCTTGTCGAAGGCCGTTTCCAGCATGCCGATGGGCTGGCCCGCCGGTTTGTATGCAAGGACATAGAAGAACCACATGCACATGATCGTGAAGATGGCAAAACTCGCCCACTGACTGAGGACGATAGGCCAATCACCGGCCGCGCCTGCCCGCTCGGCGGTCTCCGAGATTTCGTTGTAAATGACGAGAATGATCAGCGCGACGAACACACCAAGTGCGCTCGACGAACGCTTCGCAGGAACCGCGAGTGAGATGGCCAGAAGCGGAATCACGAAGACCACGAACACCTGCACGAGGCGGCGATGAAGGTTGGCTTCAATGGCGCGGCGGTTCGCTTCCTCAAGCCCGTTTCGGCCGCCCGCGGCGGCATAAAGCTCAGGCAAGGTGAATTCCTGGTCGTCCGCGCCGTCGCCGCGTGGCCGGAAGACATCGATTTCCGGTAGCGGAACGGCGAGATCGTAATTTGTGAAGGCGAGGACACGAGGTTCCTCGAAGGCGGGTCCGTCATGGACGATCGTGCCCTCCGCGAGGCGAAGGAGGATGATGTTCGGATCGTCTGTTGAAAGGAAACGCCCACGCGCCGCTGTCGCGGTGGCCGTTCGACCGTCCTCGCGGTTCGTATTCAGGAAAATCCCGCGCAGGTCACTGCCGCCCTCGCGGCTTTCCTCGACACGAAGCGTCGTGTCCTCCGCGACAGTCACGAAATCGCCGACATCTATCGACGCGCCGAGCGCGCCTGAGCGGAGTTCGAATTCGAGGCCCTCATAGGCATAACGGGTGATCGGCTGCACGAACCCGACGATGAAGAGCGTCAGGAGCGCGAGACCCGCCGCATAGAGATAGGGGACGCGTAGCATCCGTGTGTAGCTGACCCCGACGGCGCGCATCGCGTCGAGTTCGGACGAGATGGCGAGACCCCGAAATGCAAGCAGCACGCCGATGAGGAGGCCGACCGGGATGCCGAGGCCAAGATATTCCGGAAAGACGTTCCCGAGCATCCGCCAGACAACGGATATCGGCCCACCCTCGTTCACGACGAAGTCGAAAAGCCGGAGCATTTTGTCGAGAAGGAGAAGCATCGCCGCAATGACCAAGGTCCCGAGAAGCGGGAGCGCAATCAGGCGGGCGATGTATCGGTCGAAACGGGCAGCCAGCATCGTCGTCCTACGCCCTTCCTTCCGGCGGTGGGAATGGCCCCAAGCGGACCCTTAACGGGTCCTTGGCAACATCCTGCCCGGTGCCTGCCCAAATTTAGCCGCAAGCCGCACCGATATGCACGACTGGACCAATGGAACGGCCCGTTTGCGGGGGGCGACTACCGATATGTTCGGCGCCGCTTAGCGACAGGTGACTGGGGACGCAAAGTCTGGACGAGTTTGTAGTGATGACAACGGTGAAGACAGTTTCGATGGCGCTGATCGGTGCTCTTACCCTGGTGGCGGCACCCACGGCCGCGGCCGGCAGTGCGCCCACGAACCTTCCAAAGGTCAAGATTTCCCACGATCCCTCGCTCTGCGTTGGCGGCGCGAAGCAGCCGGCGGCGCTCGTACGTGTATCGGGCCTCAAGGACCGCAAGGGCCAGGTGCGGATCCAACTTTATCCCGACCGCCCGGACGAGTTTCTGGAAAGCGGCAAATGGATCACCCGTCTCGATGCGCCCGTGACGCCGTCCGGCTACATGGATCTCTGCGTGAAGCTTCCCTACGCTGGCGAAATGGCGATGGTCGTGATGCACGACCGCGAAGGCGACGGGAAACTGAACCCCCTGAAGGACGGCGCCGGTCTACCCGGAAACCCGAAGATGAAGCTGGCGAAACCGGACTATGAGATGGCTAGCTTCGTGGCGAAACCGGGCGTTACGCCAATGAGCGTTCGCTTAAATTATCGTCGCGGCCTGCTCGGCTTCGGCCCGGTGTCGAACTAGTCGATGGCGACCGTCGCGCTCCTTTCCAATCCGCAGTCGACGGGCAACCGCTCACTGTTGCCGCAGGTACGCGAATTCACGGCGGCGACGCCGGATATCTTCCATTATGAAGTCAACGATATCTGCGAGATTCCGCACGCCCTGAAGACCATCGCGCGGACGAAGCCGCGCGTCCTCGTCATCAATGGCGGCGACGGGACGGTGCAGTCCGCGCTGACGGAACTGCAGCATTCTCGCCCCTTTGGCGACGCGCCTCCACCCGTCGCTGTCCTGCCGAACGGCAAGACGAACCTGATCGCGCTGGATCTCGGCGCCGGGACCGATCCCCTGAAAGCGCTAGAAGAGATTGTCGCCATTGCCGAAAGCGGTGTCGACGACCATGTCGTCGCCCGCCGCCTGATAGCGCTGAGCGACGGTCGCGGCGAACGCCCTGTCATGGGCATGTTTCTCGGCGGTGCGGGTCTGGCATCCTCCATCCTTTTCTGTCGGCATAAGCTCTATCCGCTCGGCATTCCGAACGGCCTTGCGCACGTCCTGGCCGCCATGATGGCCGTCCTCGTTTACATCGTCGGTGCCCGTGCCCGCTGGCTGCCCGCACCGCCCGAGCGGATGAGCATCACCGTCCATCGCGACGGCAAACTGGAGGGTAGCTTCTTCCTTCTGATGGTGACGACGCTGGAGCGCGTCTTGATGAACGTCGCTGGCGGGGCGAAGGCTGACGATCGCCTGGGCTTGATGGCCATCGAACAGAAGCGGGGCGCGATCCTTCGTGCCGCGTGGTCGTTTATTCAGGGCAAGCTCGGACGATCGACATTCAAGGGCCTTCATCTCGACAGGGGCGACGAGATTCGCATCTCCGGCAAATCCTCGGACGTCATTCTCGATGGCGAGCATTTCAGCGCGCAGCCCGGCGGTTCGATCGTGCTGACGCCAACCGCACCGGTTAACTTCCTCACCCTCGGCGCTTGAGCGCGCCATGAGCGCGCTGACGGACATCGTCGCGGCAGAACTCGCGCAGCCCGTCGATCCGCGCGTCACCGCTTTCGCTGCCGACATCGCCGCGCGGCACGACGGCGCGGCCGCCGTCCTCTTCTACGGAAGCTGCCTGCGCGAGGCGCAGCTCGACGGGTTGATGCTCGACTTCTACCTGATCGTCGACAACTATCGGCGGGCCTATGAGAAGGCGTGGCTGGCACGCGCCAATGCCGCCATTCCGCCCAATGTCTTCCATGCCGAGCATAGGGGACTTGTTGCGAAATATGCCGTCTTGAGCCGCAAGGACTTTGCCCGGCAATGCGCGGGCGACACAAGAAGCGTGTCCGTCTGGGCGCGCTTTGCGCAGCCATCGCGGCTGGTTTGGGCGGCAGATGATAAATCCGGGATCATCAAAGACGTCGCAGCTGCTCCCGCGACCCTACTCCGCGAGGCACGTCCCATGATGCCGATGCGATTGTCCATCGCGGACCTTTGGCAGCGCGCCTTTGCGCTCACCTACGACGCGGAGCTGCGCGCCGAACGGAAAACGCGGGCAGGCAGCCTCTTCGACGCCCATACCGACTGGTACCGCGCGCTCACCGCACCCGCGCTTGCCGCAGCTGAAATTCAGGCGAACGTCGATGACAACCAAGTCGCATTCACCGTCCCTGCCGACATCAATACTGGAGAACGTGCCTGGGCGGCGTGGCGTCGCAATGGAAAGCTGATTTCCATTGCCCGGCTCGCCAAGGCGACGGCCACCTTTGATGGCGGGATCGACTACCTCGCGTGGAAGATCAATCGCCATGCCGGAACGAGCATGGAGATCACGCCATGGCAACGCCGGCACCCGATCCTCGCCGGAATTTACCTGCTGCCGAAACTGATCCGCGGCGGTGCGGTCGGTTAGCCGATCATGCCATTTGGTTTTCTGAGGGACGCCCCGAAAACCAGCGAACCCTCGGCCTCAGACACCTGGACCTGCGTCCCGGCCTCTTCGGCCAGCAAGCACACGAGATACGCCGCCGCCGCGCGCGGGGTCAGGTCATTCAGGTCACACCCGTTCGTAAGGACGGTGCGCAAATCCTCGTCGAGCAGCAGGCGCGGTCCCTCGGCTCGTACGGCGACCTCGATTGCGCCATCCCTATCTTCGCTCGCGACCTGCAGGGTGCCGCCGCGCAGCAGCGCATCGCCCGCGATCATCGCGAGATTGAGGAGCATCTTCACGGCACCCTTCGGCATCGGCTGTCCATCGACCAGCCACGTGACCTCGATCCGCCGCTCTTTGCCGAACACCCCTTCGAGCGCGGCCTGTGCTTCGCGCGTGTCGACCATGTCGCCGAAACCGCCAGCCGCGCCAAAAGCCAGTCGGAAGAATTTCAGCTTGTTCGCCGTCTGCTTCGCCGAGTCCATCAGGAGGTCCATGCAGCGTTCGCGCATGTCCGGATCGGTCTCTTCGGCGAGCAATTCGACGCCATTGTAAAGTGAGCCGACGGGACTCACGAGATCGTGGCACAGCCGCGAGCACAGCAGGCTGGCAAAATCCGCGGAATTCATAGTGTTCCCTTTTTGTCGCATACGCGGCGGGCACCTCTTTATCGGTGCACTCGGGAGAGTTCGTTACGGCAGAATGGTTAAGAATGCCAGTCGATTGGGCGTATGTTAATCAGGCTTCGCCGTTATTCTGAATCCGTGGTGCGACCTTCTCGATCCCAAAGGCGGAGACCCGGCCATCGTTGAGTTGGGTCAGTTCGAATTGGACCCGCTCGCCCTGAACCAGATCCTCAAGACCATTTTCAGCAAGAGCGGAGGCGTGCACGAAGACGTCGAGGACGCCGAGATCGGGCTTGATGAAGCCAAATCCCTTCTTGCGATCGAACCACTTTACCTCGCCCTGTGCCATCAGACGGCCTCCTCGATGATGTCCATAGGGCGGAAGCGGTCGTGAAGGCCAGCATCGCCCGCGCGCCACGCTAACAGATTGCCGTTTGCGACGATGATCCAGATCGCCCCATCGGCTTGCGCCCGGACCGCATCGTTTGCCGATGGCGCAGGAGAACCTGTCGGATGTGAATGGTAGTGGCCAAGAACCTTTGGCCCGCCGTCGCGTGCAGCGCGATGCGCGGCGAACAGCGCCGCCGGATCGATTTCGAACCGGCGCGAGGGGTCGTCCGCGACGTTCGACGTCGGTCGCGCGTCCGTCACCACGCCGCCTTCGCCGAGAAGGAGACCGCAACATTCGCTTTCGCCCGCCTTCCGGGCTTCATCGCGCATCGTGGCGACTGCGGCGCTTGCCAAGCGGAGGGTTTCGAACGACATCCGTCTTCCATGAGCGCTGAGGGTTCCCAACGGCAAGTCCGCATCGACGATCGCCTGTCCGGCGAGCGGCTTGATCGGGCGCTTGCGCTCGCTCTGCCGGAGCTGTCTCGTGAGCGGCTGAAAGCGCTATTGAAGGACGGCGCAATCACTGGACCGAAGGGGCCCGAGCGGTCGGCGTCCCGCCGCGTCGCGCCGGGCGAAGTCCTGACCGTAGCCGTGCCCGCACCGACTGCGGATCGTGCCCTGCCTCAGGACATACCGCTCGACATCGTTCATGAGGACGACGATCTCCTCGTGGTCGACAAGCCTGCGGGGCTCGTTGTGCATCCAGCAGCGGGAAATCCCGATGGCACGCTCGTAAACGCTCTCCTGCATCACTGTGGCGGCAGCCTTTCCGGCATTGGCGGCGTCGCACGACCCGGCATCGTTCACCGCATCGACAAGGACACCTCCGGGCTCCTCGTCGTCGCCAAAACGGCGGAGGCGCATATGGCGCTGGCGGCGCAATTCGCCGCGCACAGCGTCGGCAGGCTCTATGCCGCGATCACGCGCGACCGTCCGGTGCCGCCCGCCGGGACGATCGAGGGCGCCATCGGACGGTCATCCAAGAACCGCAAGAAGATGGCCGTCGTTGAGAACGGGCGCGGCAAGCATGCCGTGACGCATTATCGCACCATCGAACCGCTGACGAACGCGGCGCTGATCGAATGTCGGCTGGAAACCGGGCGCACGCACCAGGTCCGGGTTCATCTGGCGCACAAGGGCTTTCCCCTGCTCGGAGACCCACTCTACGGCGGCAAAGGCGGCTCGACGCAAGGAAAACTACTCGCCAGACTAGGTTTTCAACGGCAGGCTCTGCACGCGAAAACCTTGCAATTTGAGCACCCCTCAGTTAGAAAGAGATTGTCTTTCGAAAGCCCGCTTCCCCGCGACATGCAGGAACTATTGGCGGCGCTTGTCGGTTCATGAAAGTGAGTGAGACAGGGTAACGTCGCCGTATCTTGGGACGTACTCTTTGGTGGACTTGCGCATGCCGCATTCGGGTGCGCGACGATTTGAGAAGGAATATAAAATGGCTACGAAATCGGTTCCCGCGACCATTCCCGCCGTCGGCGCGAATTCGCTGAACTCTTATA
>JBAUIQ010000256.1:0-5849 GCA_049683075.1 Pacificimonas sp. | reverse complement strand
TATTCGCTTTCACCAAAGCGTCAACGAGGACGAGGTGCAGACCCTCGCCTACCTGATGACGATGAAATGCGCGCTGCTCGACCTGCCCTTCGGCGGTGGAAAGGGCGGCGTGCAGGTCGATGCGCACGACCTCAGCCTGATGGAGAAGGAGCGGCTTGCTCGCGGGTGGGTTCGCGCTTTCGCGCGCATTCTCAGCCCCGACCGCGACGTCCCCGCCCCGGATGTCGCGACTGGCGAACAGGAAATGGCATGGATGGTCGATGAATATAATGCGCTGAATGGCGCGATCATGCCCGGCGCTTTCACTGGAAAGCCGGTCGCGCTCGGTGGGATTGCCGGACGGACGCCCGCGACGGGGCGTGGCGCGCTGATCGCCTTGGAAGCGATCCGGGAAAAGCTGGATGTGCCGGAAGACGGCCTCACGATTGCCATCCAGGGTTTCGGTAACGCGGGAAGCTGGTTCGCCAAGGCCGCGGTCGATGCTGGGCACAAGATCGTCGCGGTGTCGGACTCATCGGGAATGGTTTCCGAAGATGATGGTCTGGATATCGACGCCCTGATCGATGCGAAGAATGACGGCGGTTCCGTCACCGATCTCGACGGTGCCGATACGGGCGACAGCGAGGACATTCTGACGGTCCAGTGCGATGTCCTTGCGCTCGCCGCACTCGGCGGTGTCGTGACGCCCGATAATGCGGACAGCCTGAACTGCAGCGTCATTCTCGAGATCGCCAACGGGCCCGTCGAACCGTCTGCGGATCAGAAGCTCCGCGATGCCGGGATAGAAGTGGTCCCAGACATCCTCGCCAATGCGGGCGGCGTCACGGTCAGCCACGCGGAATGGGTTCAGGGGCGCCAAGGGACCGCCTGGGATGAGGACCGGGTAGCCGACTATCTGAAGGCGAAACTTGAAACCGCGGCGGCGAAGGTGCGCGATATGATGGCCGAGCATGACATCGATATGCGTACGGCCGCCTATGGCGTGGCGATGGTCAGGGTTTGCGAAGCGATCTCCGCGCGCGGGACGGCAGACGATTTCGCGGGCACTAAATAGTGCATATCGGCATCCTTACCGGCGGGGGCGATGTTCCGGGACTGAACCCCTGCATCCGGTCGCTCGTGCTGAATGCGGATGATCGCGGCTGGAAGGTCACGGGCCTGAAACGAGGGTGGCAGGGCGTTCTCGCCATCGATCCCGGTGATCCAGACAGCGTTGCCGAGAACAGCATCCACCTGACGCGAAACGGTGTGCGCGGGATCGACCGCGAAGGCGGCACGATGCTCCATACCAGCCGGTGCGACCCCCGTAGCGCGGACGGCGGCGACCGGACGGATCATGTGCTGAAGGTGCTGCAAGCGCTCGGTATCGATGCCGTCGTGACGATGGGCGGCGACGGCACTCTGCGCTTCACGAACCATCTGGCAACGCTTGGCTTTCCGGTCATCGGCATTCCGAAGACGATGGACAATGATGTGCCGGGAACGGATACATGCATCGGCTTTTCGACCGCCGTGTCGCGCTCCGTCGAAGCCATCAACCGGTTGCGAACGACCGTCGAGAGCCATGAGCGGATCGGCGTCATCGAATTGTTCGGGCGCGCCTCTGGCGAGACGGCGCTCCTCGCCGGGTTCCTAGCGCAGGTGGACCGCACCCTGATTGCCGAAGTGCCTGTGGACATGGACCGGCTGCTGCCGCTTCTGGAGCGCGACAAGTCCGACCATGACGACCGCTATGCGATGATCGTCGTTTCGGAGGGTGCGCATCTGACTGGCGACGATGCCCCCGATATGTCGGGGACAGCGACGGGACGCAATGCGCTCGGCATCGGGCAGCGTATCGCGCGGGAGATCGAGGCGCGGGCGGACCATCGCACGGTTCGGCAAGAGCTCGCTTATCTGATGCGTGCCGGGGAACCGGACGCGCTCGACCGCATGGTAGGAATGGCGTTCGGCGCCCTCGCGATCCAGCTCCTTGAGCGCGGGGAGACCGGCAAGCTGGTGGCACTTCGAGACGGCAACTATTGCCATGCACCGCTCGACATCATCGAGAGCGGTCCAAAACATGTCGACGTCGACGCGCTCTACGATGCGGAAACGTTTCGCGCCCGCCTGACCGGGATCGAAGGCATGCCGATGTTCCTCTACTAGTGGGCCGGAACAGGCGCGTAGCTTGCTCTGTTCGGAGGCATGGCCGCCGTCTATGACAGCGTCACATAGCGGAGAGTCTTTACCATGAATTTCACGATCACCGGCGAAATGATCGTCGTCGGCGTAGTTGCGCTTCTCTTCGGCCTTATTCTCGGCTGGCTCTTGTTTCGGGGCGCGGGCAAGCGCGCCGAATTGGAAGAGGAAGTCGAAGAGCGCGAGGTTCAGCTGGCGTCGGCGCTCGCCCGGAACGACGAATTGAAGCAAGAGCTTCTCTCCGCCCGCGACCAGATCAAGCCGCTTGCCGATGAGGTCGACAAGCTGCGGGTGATGAAGGACCGCGCGCCGAAAACTGCTTTCACAAGCGCTGCTCCTGTTGCACCGCGGACAGAGGGAACGGCGCCTACAACTCCGCATGAGAAGCTGCCCGCTTTCCTCGACGCGGAACCGGAAAACCCGGACGACCTGTCTCTGATCAAGGGGATCGGGCCGAAGATGGAAGCGATGCTACACGACATGGGGGTCTGGTTCTTCGCCCAGATCGCCGACTGGACCGAAGACGAGAAGAAAATGGCCGATGCGAAGCTGGGAAATTTCAAGGGTCGGCTGGATCGCGACAAGGTCATGGAGCAGGCCAAGCTGCTCGCAGCCGGGCGCGTAACTGAGTATGAAGCCCGCTTCGGAAAGCTGGGGCGCGGATGATGCGGGCGCTTGCTCTTTTGTTGGCACCGCTGCTTATCGCGGGCTGTCTCGAACCCGATCCCCGCGTGCAATCGAATGACGAACCAGAGGTCGTGCCGATGCCGGAGGCGCCGCCGCCCGATCCGCGCCGCTATATCGGGCGCTGGGCGCAGACTGCCGAGGAGTGTACGACGGACTGGTATCGCTTCTGGGCGAACGAAATACTGACTGCCGATCGCGGTCTCGCCTGCGATATCTTTCCGCCGGACAGCGAGTTTTCCGACACAGAATTGCGCGTCACCTGCCGTGGCGGCGGCGGGCGACAGGAGTGGTCGGTTTCCTATGCCGATGAGGGCAATCGCATGTCGATCGCAACGAGCGAGGACGAAACGCTGGAGCTGGTCAAATGCACGTGAAGCCGAAACTCTATCATTGCGTTGGCGCGCGCAGCTTTCGGCCGCTTTGGGCGCTGGAGGAAATGGAGCTGGAGTACGAGCTTGTCCTCGTCCCGTTCCCGCCGCGTGTGCGTGAGGAGGGCTGGCTCGACATCAACCCGTTCGGCACGATTCCGGCGTTTTTCGACAATGGCGAGGTGATGACCGAGAGTGTCGGCATCTGCCATTATCTCGCCGAGCGCCATGGACCGACGCCGCTTGCGGTGACTCCGGACGAGAAGGATTATGGCCGCTATCTCAACTGGATGTACCAGGCGGACGCGACCATGACCTTTCCGCAGACGATCGCACTTCGCTATCGCATGTTCGAGCCCGACAAGGGCTTGCAACAGGCGGGCGATGATTATGCGCAGTGGTTCTTCTCGCGCCTTAAGGCCGCCACGGAAGTGCTTGGCGAGCGGGAATATATCGCCGGAAATCGGTTCACGATGGCGGACATCGCGTTCGGCTACGCGCTGAAACTGGCCGAGCAGATCAAGCTGGGTGAGTTTCCGGCGCCGATCTCGGCCTATTGGGACCGGCTGCAGGCGCGGGACGGATACAAAGCTGCGGTCGCGAAGGAAGGCTGACAAGGACGGCTTAAAACACTTCCGTGTTATAATGATGCCACATGAGGATTGCGGCGGCGCCGCGATAGGGCGACCACGCCTCCGTCAGCTTGCGGGTTTCGCCTTCGGTCGGTCGATCCTTCAAGCCAAGGACCTCGCCGAGTGCGATGCGGACCGCGAGGTCGCCCGCGGGCCAGATATCGCAGCGGCCTTCTGCGAACAGCAGGTAAACCTCCGCCGACCATCGCCCGATGCCCTTCACGTCGACCAGTTTCGCGATGGCCGCTTCGTCTTCGGCAGGAAGGGCGTGAAGATCCAGGCGGCCGTCTGCGCAATGTTCCGCGAGGCTGTGGACGTAGCTCGCCTTTTGCCGCGACAAGCCCGCGGCGCGGAGCTCCTCGACGGAGAGCGCTAGCGCGGCGTCTGGCGACGTCGGCTCGCCAAGCGCTTCGGCCACGCGGGTCCAGATCGCGGCAGCGGCCTTTACGCTGACCTGCTGTCCGACAATGGTGCGTAGGAGCGTTTCGTAGCCCGGGTCGCGGCAGCGCGGTTCAGGGTATCCCTTCGCCGCGATCACCGCGCCAATTTCGGGCACTCGGGCGGCAAGCGCATCAAGGTCGGCATGCAGGCGATCCTTTGAAATCGTCATGCGTCGCTTTCCCCCTTTTGACAGCCGTTCGGCCTCGGCTATGAGCCGCGCTTAAATAGATCGGGAGAGAACCGCCATGCCGAAGCTGACTGTCGTGACCCGCGAGGGCGAGGAATCCACCGTGGAGGCAGAAACGGGCCTCAGCGTCATGGAGAATATCCGCGACAATGGTTTCGACGAACTCCTCGCGCTTTGCGGCGGCTCCTGCAGCTGCGCGACATGCCATGTCCATGTCGATGAGGCGTGGATGCCGAAAGTGGGAACGCCCAATGACGACGAGGACGACCTTCTGGAGTCTTCCGATCACAAGCAGCCGAACTCGCGCTTGTCGTGCCAGATCGACATGACCGACGATCTGGACGGCCTGAAGGTACAGATCGCGCCCGAGGACTGAAAGAGTCCGACGCGGAGACGCAGGCTCTCGGCCTTATAGCGATCAGGGCGAGCCCATGCTAACGCCGCGGCGATGAGGCCGGACACGCTACGAAATAAGGGTTTTTTCGCGGACAAGAACCGCGCCTTTTGGATGATGCAGATCGGCGGCTGGACGGGGTATTTCCTGCTCCGGTCGCTGAACGGCCTTGCCAACGCGATGGGCATCTCGTTCATCCTGCCGACCCTGATCGTGACGGCGACCGGCTTTTCCATCACGCTTCTGATGTCGGCCGCTTATCGCCGCATCATCCAGATGCGCGCGGTATATGTCTGGACGTTGACCGCGCTCGTCATAGCGATCGCGGCGCCGGTCTTTTCCGTCATCGAAGTGTGGGCGCATGCACGCTTTTATAATGTCGGATACGAACCTCAGGGTATCGAGTTCCTCGGAGCGATCCTTCTCGATCTCGCGATCCTGGGGGCTTGGACCGGGCTTTATTACGGCATCAATTTTTATCTGATGCTGTCGACGCAAACGGAAACGATGCTGAAGGTGGAAGCGCAAGCGTCGCGTGCATCGCTCGAGATGCTGCGGTATCAGGTCAATCCGCACTTTCTATTCAACACGCTGAATTCGATCTCGACGCTCGTGCTCCTGAAAGACGAGCGCGCCAACGCGATGCTGTCGCGGCTGTCATCCTTCCTTCGCTATTCTCTGGCGGAGGAACCCGGTTCGACAGTCACACTCGAGCAGGAGTTGGAGGCGTTGAAGCTTTACTTCGACATCGAGAGAATGCGGTTCGAAGAGCGTTTGCAGACGAGTTTCGACATCGACCCCTTCGCTGCGAAGGCCTGTGTTCCGTCGCTAATTCTCCAGCCACTCGCGGAGAACGCGGTGAAATATGCCGTGACGCCGCTAGAAGAAGGCGCGGAAATTAGCATCAGCGCGCGCCGGGTCGGGGATGACCGGATTTTCATCGATGTGTCGGACACGGG
>JBAUIQ010000255.1:0-9771 GCA_049683075.1 Pacificimonas sp. | reverse complement strand
GGCTACGGTAGCTCGACCGTCCTAATGGCTGAGGCATTCCCAAATAGTGAGTTCGTCGGGATCGACATTCACGGACCGTCAATCGAACAGGCGCGAGAACAGGCGGCCGCGGCTGGCATCTCGAATGCGACGTTTCACGTCGGGACGGCACAGGATTTTGAGGGAGAAGGCTTCGATTTTGCATGCATCTTTGACGCGCTTCACGACATGGGTGACCCGGTGGGAGCCGCAAGGCAGATACGCGACGCCATCGCCGAAGACGGCACCTTCATGCTGGTCGAGCCAATGGCAGGCGACAACTTGAGCGACAACCTCCACCCATTCGGGCAGATTTATTATGGGTTCTCGGCCGTCATGTGCACCCCTAACTCGCTCAGCCAAGAGGTCGCGCTTGGCCTTGGCGCGCAAGCGGGACAAAAGCGCCTGACCGAAGTGCTAAGCGACGCTGGGTGGGGAACGGTACGCCGCGCCGCCGAGACCCCAACTAACATGGTGCTCGAGGTGACAGCGTAGGACTGTTCCGGCTGCCGCCGCAATCCCGTTTCCTCAACCGCTAGTTCAAATTGCGACAATCACCCGATTGATCGGCATGTGGAACGTCGCTTCCGGTCCTTGTGCCGTGAAGAGCGTGGTCAGGTCGGTGAGGAGGGCGGTGCGCTCTGCGTCTTCTAGGACGAAGACCGAGTAGAAGAAGCGGGCGGCTTCCCGCGCAAGGATTGCGGGGCTGGCGGTCATCGAGACGATGTTTGGCTCGACGGTGACGCGGGCGCCCGAGAATTGGGTGCCGAGGAGCTGCGTAAGGGCTTCGTGATCGCGGATGCGCGGGTCGCCGAGGTCTGTGGTGCCATAGGCGGGATAGGCGCGGGCCACATGGTCGAAGATGAGGTCGTTGACCGCGCGGTAGCCCGGCGCGCTGTCCATGGGACCGTCGACGATGGCCGCGAAGAGGCCGCCGGTCGCGAGGACGCGGCCGATCTCTTGCAACACAGGCTCTACGGGATGCATCAGGGTGAGCGCCCAGTGGCAGAGGACGGCGTTTACCGATCCGGTGGGCAGGAAGTCGAGATCCTGGGCCATCGCACGGCGGAGCGAGACACGGGGGCGCGGCACGCGAAGGGCGGCCAGCGCGAGTTCGTCCGCGCTCATGTCGACGCCGGTTAGGCGTGCCGCCGGATAGCGGCGCTCAAGCTGTTCCAGGAGGACGCCGGAGCCGCAGGCAAGGTCGAGGATATGACCCGTGCCCGCGTCGCCCACGGCTTCGGCAAGCCAGTCATAGCTGTTGCGGCCCTCGGCATCGCAGCAGGCGGCCGCGCAGGATTCGGTGAATCCGGCATTCTCGCCATGCACGATCTCGAGATGGTCGCGCATGGCCGCTGCGTCCGGAGACGCACCGTTTGTGAGGGCGCGCGTCCAGCCGGTGTCGAGCTTCGACTTCGGCTTCTGGCTTTCGGTCACGCGTGAAGGTTGGGTGACTTTGATGGCTAGGCGGCCTGCTCGGGCGGCCAGCAGACGGGATTCAGCGGCGATGCGGCGATGCCGCCACGCTCGCAACCGGGCAGGAATTTGCGCCAGTCGCCGGAAACGAGCGTCGGATCATCCGTAACGCGCGCGCCGTCGGCGAAGAAGGTGTTGGCAAGGACGATGCGACTGCGCGTGGTGCGGTTCGGCCCGGCGGTGTGAAAGTTCAGATTGTGATGGAAGCTGACCTCGCCGAGCGCGAACGGGCTTTCGTCGACGGCGACGTCCTTGTCCCGGAACAGCTTTCCGACATGCTCGTCATAGCTGGTGTCGACCTTGTTGAAGGGAACGTCCTCGACGAGCTTGTGGACGCCGAGCGGCCCGGCGAAGCTGAGTGGGCCCATGGCGACCGGAATGGGCTGGGCGGCGATCCAGGCGGTGACAACGTTGTGGGTCGCGAGCGGGAAGTGGTGGTCGTCATAATGCCAGGGCGTGCGGCCGCAGCCCGGCTCCTTCGACAGGATATTGTCGTGGTAGAGCCGGACGCTGGGAACGCCGAGGAGGTCGGTCGCGATCTTGGCGATGCGCGGGCTGAGCACGAAGAGGCGCAGCAGCGGATTGTCGAGCCACGCCATTTCGAGACTGGCGAAGCGGTCGGTGGTGTCGCCGTCGAGGGTGACGTCGTGCTCTGCCTCCAACAGCCGCTTCAGCTCGGCGCGGAGGCGGAGCGCAGCGCCGGGCGAGACGACGCCGGGAATCTTGACGAAGCCGTTCGTTCGAAACGAGGCGATGGTTGCGGCATCGAGATCGAAGGGTTCTGACAGTTCGGCGGTCAGTTGCTCGTCGTTTGGCCAAGGAATGTCCGGCAAGGGTGGCAGGTCGACCAGCGGGGTTTCCGAACGCTCGTTGGCGGCGAGCGAGACATACCAATCCCACCAGTCCTGATTGTCGCCAGACCAGTCGCCGCGCACATCGGTGGCGTCGCCGATCGCCGCTGCCTGTTGTGCGTTTTGCATCTACGAAATCCAGAGTCTACCTGCGCGAACGCGGCGTGCCACGCAGCATGGGAGTTCATTTACGTTAATGAAAGCATATGCCCTGCGACATTTTCGACCGCGGGCGGCGGGCGGCGGGCGGCGGGCGGTGTCTCAGACCTGGCGCCCTCGCCGCCAGCCGCGGACAAAGATGATGTAGATGATCGCGAGGACCGCGGCGAAACCGAACCACTGCCAGGCATAGCCGAGATGATTGTCCGGGATGTCGTCGGGCGTCGGGATCCGGGCCTGCGCGAGATCGCCAAGTGGCGGGTCGGCAATGACGACGGTGGGGCTGGCGGGGTCCTCGGACAGGCGGAGGGTGCCGGTAACGGTCGTACCGGCAGGAAGGTCCGGTCGCACGTCGGGGCGGGGGGCGAAACCGAGATTGATTTCCGGACGGTCGCCGCTCCGCATCTCGCACGGCGCGTAATAGGCGAAACCGCTGCGCCCGAACTCGTCGCGCCCGGCACGGGTGACGACCTGGCCGAAGCCGTCGCAGTGGAGGCGGACGGTCCGGAAATCAGCGATGTCGGGGTCGCCCAGCGTCTGGACGATGAGTGTCGGCTGCGCGGGCGCGGCGGCGAGGGCGCGCAGCATCGCGGCCTTTTCATCGGCACGACCGAGTTGCCAAAGGCCGAGCGCGATCAGGATCGGCATGGCGAGAACGACCATCAGTGTCGGGACGAGGGGCAGCTTCATCCGTTGAGGCCGCCCTGTCCACCGCTATGTCTATATTCGAGCGCGAGAAGCAGCCCCTTGGCCGCGCGGAGGCCGAGGATCGTCAGGACGAAAAGGATGGGTGGCCAGATGACGACATGCACCCAATAAGGCGGACTGACCGCGAACTCGAACATCACCGCGCCCACAAGACCGACGATGTTCAGGAGAAAAATAAGGAATACGGTCGCGCCGTCACCGACGTTGAACCGGGTCAGATCGAGCGCGCAGACCGGGCAGGCATCGCGAATGACGACAAGTTGCCGGTAAAGGCCGCCGTCCCGGCAGCGCGGGCACTTTCCGGCCAACGCCGCCAATGGCGAAATCTCAGGCTTTTGCGTTTCAGGAGCGTCGGCAACCATGGCAAACGCCCTATCGCCTGCTCGGTTATCCAGCCGCCATCACCGCCGCGCCGAAGTCGGAACCCCAGACGTAGATGGCGATGAAGAGGAAAAGCCAGACGACGTCGACGAAGTGCCAATACCAGGCCGCCGCCTCGAACCCGAAATGATGCTGCGGCGTGAAATGGCCCTTGTAGACGCGCACCAGGCAGACGGTCAGGAAGATGGCACCGACGATGACATGGAAGCCGTGAAAGCCGGTCGCCATGTAGAAGGTCGACGAGTAGATGTTGCCCGCAAAGCCGAAGGTGGCCTGGCCGTACTCATAGGCCTGTACGGCGCTGAAGATCACGGCGAGGATGATTGTCGTCCAGAGGCCCTTTTTCAGCCCCTCGCGATTGCCCTCGATCAGGGCATGATGCGCCCAGGTAACTGTCGTACCGGAGAGGAGCAGGATCAGCGTGTTGAGAAGGGGGTAGGTCCAGGGCGACAGGACCTCGATACCCTCGGGCGGCCAGACGCCGCCAACGGCGGTACCAGTGTCCGGAAACAGGCTGGCGTCGAAATAGGCCCAGAACCAGGCGACGAAGAACATGACCTCCGACGCGATGAAAAGGATCATGCCGTAGCGGTGGTGAAGCTGGACGACGGGGGTATGATCGCCCGATTGCGCCTCTTCGATGACGCTTGCCCACCAGAACCAGAACGTCGCAATCACACCGAGCGTGCCGAGGACGAAGACCCAGCTGCCGAACGCATAATCGTGCATCCACATGACCGCACCCACGGCCATGACGAAGGCCACGAACGACATCAGGAGCGGCCACGGGCTGGGCGGCAGGATGTGGAAATCGTGATTCTTAGCGCCGGCCATGTCGTACTATCCCTGTTCGCCCGTCTCGGGCTCTGTGACTACGAGCGCGCTCTTAGCGGTCTCGGTCCGCGTAGGGAAGAAGGTGTAGGAGAGTGTGATTTCCTCGATCTTCTTGCCGTCGGCATCGTCGAGGATCGCCGGATCGACGAAATAGCTGACCGGCATCGAGACGGTCTGTCCGGGCCGAAGCGTCTGTTCGTTGAAGCAGAAGCAGGCGACCTTCACGAAGAATTCGCCCGCCGTGTCGGGCGTGACGTTGAAAGTGGCGACGCCCGTGATTGGCTGGGAGCCGGTGTTCGTCGCCTGATAAAAGGCCATCTTCCGCTCACCAATGTTGAGTGTCTCGACCTGCTGGACGGGCTTGAAGTCCCAGCCGAGCCCGGGCGCGACGTTCGAATCGAAACGGACGCGGATGGGGACATCGGTCGCCGTCACCTGAGTGTTGACGTCGGCGCGCTTGGTGGCGCCGCCGAAGCCGGTCACCTGACAGAAGATTTCGTAGAGCGGCACGCTTGCATAAGCGAGGCCGAGCATGGCTGCGGCAAATCCGGCGCTCATCAGGCCGGTACGGGTGGTGGGGGCGAGCGTCACTGCATCCTCACGACGGTAATGGCATAGAAAATGGCGGCGAGCACCAGAAGGATCGCGCCAAGCACGTAGTTGCGGCTCCTGCGTCGCCGCTCGAGTTCGCGTTCTTCCTCGGGCGTCATGCGAAGATCACCCGGTCAGCGGCGAGCACGCCGAACAGCGCGAAGAGATAGAGTATCGAAAAGGCGAACAACTGCTTCTCCGGTTTCATTTCGGTGGGGGTCGTCGCCGTGTTGCGCCAGACCCTCACGGAGAGATTAAGAAACACCAGGCCCAGGACAGAGGCAACGAGACCATAGAGCGCACCGGTCAGGCCGAGCGCCCAGGGCGCAAGGCTCGCGACGATCAGAAGCGGCGTGTACCAGAGCTGCTGCCTACGGGTCTCGGCAAGGCCGTGCGTCACGGGCAGCATCGGGATACCCGCCTTGTCGTAATCCGATTCGATGAACAGCGCGAGCGCCCAGAAATGCGGCGGCGTCCAGAGGAAGATGATCGTGAACATGAGGAGCGGGAGCGCGGTCACATCGCCGGTTGCTGCGGCCCAGCCGATCATCGGCGGAAACGCGCCCGCCGCGCCGCCGATTACGATGTTCTGCGGCGTCCGGCGCTTTAGCCAGACGGTGTAGATGAGAACGTAAAAGAGGATCGAGGCGAGAAGAATTCCTGCGGCAACGAGGTTTATGACGAGACCCATGACCGTGACGGAACCGATGGCGAGGATCGTCGCAAAGCCGAACGCGCCCGACTTGCCGAGACGGCCCGCCGGCAGCGGACGGTCAGCGGTCCGCTTCATCAGTGCGTCGACATCCGCCTCATACCATTGGTTGAACGCGCCTGCCGCGCCGCCCGCAATGGCGATACAGAGTATGGCGACGGCGGCGATGATGGGATGCACCGGCGTATCGGCCGCGATCAGACCGCACAGTCCCGTGAACACCACGAGGACCATGACACGAGGCTTCGTCAGCGCGAGATAATCGCGCCAGTCCGCATACCCAGCCAAAGCGGCTGACGTTTCCGTCGCGCCCCCCGCCGACGGTGTCGCCGCCGAGAGAGGGGCGTCCCGGGTCATTTGATCTCTGGCAGGGTTTCGAACTGGTGGAACGGCGGCGGCGAGGACAGTGTCCATTCGAGCGTCGTCGCGCCTTCGCCCCAAGGGTTCGCCTCGGCCTTCCGACCTGCCGCGAACGACCAGATGATGTTCAGGAAGAACGGGATCAGACCGACCGCCATGATGGCATAGCCGATGCTGGCGACCTCATTGTACCCAGCGAACTGGTCCGGATAATCCGGGATACGCCGCGGCATGCCGTCCTGACCGAGGAAGTGCATCGGGAAGAAGAGCACGTTCACGCCGATAAAGAACACCCAGAAGTGCAGCTTCCCGAGGAACTCGTTGTACATCTTGCCCGTCATCTTCGGCCACCAATAATACCAGCCCGCGAAGATCGCGAAGACGGCGCCGAGCGACAGCACATAATGGAAATGCGCGACGACATAATAGGTGTCGTGCATGTAGGTATCGACGCCCGCGTTCGACAGGATGACACCCGTAACGCCGCCAAGCGTGAACATGATGATGAAACCGATAGCCCAGAGCATGGGGGTCTGGAAGCTGATCGAGCCGCCCCACATGGTCGCGAGCCACGAGAAGATCTTCACGCCCGTTGGCACCGCGATGACCATGGTCGCCGCCGTGAAGTAGAGCTTCACGTTCACATCCATACCGACGGTGTACATGTGGTGCGCCCACACGATGAAGCCGATGAAGCCGATGGCGACCATCGCATAGGCCATGCCGAGATAGCCGAAGACGGGCTTCCGGCTGAACGTCGCGATGACATGGCTGATGATGCCGAAGCCCGGGAGGATCATGATGTAGACCTCTGGATGGCCGAAGAACCAGAACAGGTGCTGGTAGAGCACCGGATCGCCGCCGCCCGCCGGATCGAAGAAGGTCGTGCCGAAGTTACGATCGGTCAGCAGCATGGTGATCGCGCCAGCGAGAACCGGGAGCGACAGAAGCAGCAGCCAGGCGGTGACGAGCACGGCCCAGACGAACAGCGGCATCTTGTGCATCGTCATGCCGGGGGCACGCATGTTGAAAATTGTCGTGATGAAGTTGGTCGCGCCGAGAATCGACGATGCGCCCGCAAGGTGAAGCGACAGGATCGCCAGATCCACCGCGGGTCCCGGATGACCGAATGTCGAGAGGGTCGGATAGACCGTCCAGCCGGTACCCGCGCCATTAAAGCCCGCCGGGCCCGGCACGAACATCGAACCAAGGAGGAGGAGGAAGGCCGGGACGATCAGCCAGAAGCTGATATTGTTCATGCGCGGAAACGCCATGTCCGGCGCACCGATCATCAGGGGGACGATCCAGTTGCCGAAGCCGCCGATCATGGCGGGCATCACCATGAAGAAGACCATGATAAGGCCATGCGCGGTAATGAAGACGTTCCAGAGATGATAGGCGGCGTCGATATTGCCGTCGGTCATGCCAGTCAGGACCTGCATACCCGGCGCGGCGAGCTCGGCCCGCATCACACCCGAGATGGCGCCGCCAATGATACCCGCGACCAGCGCGAAGATCAGGTAGAGCGTGCCGATGTCCTTGTGGTTCGTCGACAGAAACCAGCGCGCGAAGAAGCCGGGCTTGTGATCCGCATCATGCGCGTGATCGTCGCCGCCATGCGCCGCTTCGAATTCGTTGGTAGTCGGGGCCTGAGATGCCATGATTCTTGCCTCTAGTCTCTGGTCGTCGTCCGTTAGTTACGGTCGACAGGGCCTTCATTCGATACGCGATTGGACTGCTGCGACACCGTGCCGTCCACCGGCGCGGTGTTCGCAATGTCGCCATCAGCTGCGATGGGAGCGTCCGCTTCCTGCAGATCGCCATCGGGCATTACACCTTCAAGCGTCGTCAGGTCGACGTCATCCGTCGCGATGTCTTCCGCCCCTGCGGTCTCAACCAAGTCGGCAGGGTCGATACCCGCATCGTCCTGTCGGCGTGCGACCCATGCAGCATATTGGTCCCGTTCCACGACCTCAACGGCGATGGGCATGAAGCCGTGCTGCGTGCCGCAAAGCTCAGAACACTGGCCGTAGAAAACGCCCGTGCGCTCGGCATTGAACCAGGTTTCATTAATTTTTCCCGGGACGGCATCCATCTTCACCCAGAAGGCGGGCATCGCCCAGCTGTGGAGGACATCGGCGGACGTCACGAGAACCTTCACGGTCGAATTTACCGGAACCACGACACGGTTGTCGGTCGCGAGGAGGCGCGGCTCGCCGTTGGCGGCGGCTTCCTCTGCGGTCAGCATGATCGAGTCGAAGCCGAAGCCGCCCTCATCCGGATATTCATAGCTCCAATACCACTGATGGCCCGTCGCCTTGATCGTCACGTCCGCCTCCGGCGGATCATATTGATCATTAAGAAGCGCGAACGACGGCACGGCGATGAGGGCGAGAATCACCACCGGCGCCAGCGTCCAGATCACTTCGATCAGGACATTATGTGTGGTCTTCGACGGAACGGGATTTGCCTTGCGGCGATAACGGATCATTGCCCAGGTCAGGAGGGCGAACACGAAGAGCGTGATGACGGTCATGACGATGAGAAGCGCCGAGTTGAAGTCGTTCAGCCGCTGACCAAGCTCGGTCACCTGCGGCTGGATCGCCTCGCCGCCAAGCGGTTGGCCCAAGGTCGCGTCGGAAAGGGTGCCCGCATTTGCGAGGCCCCCATCAACGGCGCTGGGGACCGTTTCCGGCTCGTCGGGGGTCAGCGCGACCTGCTCTTCTGGAGTGAGATTGCCCGAAACGGTGCGCGAGTCGGTGTCCTGACCAGCGGTAATCGGTTCGAGGTCCTGCGCCATCGTGCTGCCAGCCGCGAAGAGCAGAGCCAGACCGGCGGCAAGGGCTGTAAACTGTCGCATCACTATCCCATTACGGCTTGCCCTGACCGCAAGGCGGCCCGGACGAAAGGTTGTCCGCGCTATAGATAAGCCCCGCCGGACCGACAAGCGCTAGCTTGCCGCACCTTTGCCGCTCGGCCCGGACGAATCGTCGAAGCCGCGGATGTTCTGGATCAGGCGATCGTCTAGGTCATCGTCGCCATGCAGGACGGAGACATCGCCTGTGGTTTCAAGGACGACGGCATGCACCTTTGACATGTCGATGGCGTTCGCCTCGCGCAGCTTTGCGATCAGGTCGCTTTCGGCGACGCGGGTCTTCTGAAGCGCATCATGATTGATCTCGCCATGGCGCATCAAGAGGATGGGGTCGTTCTGCATCACATCTTCGACGCTGTCCGACGTTTTTCGCAAGCGCGCGGTCAAATACTGAACAAGAAACAATGCTGTCATGGCGACCATGACCTGCGCGAAGCTGGACCAATTTGTCGCCTGTCCGGCACCAGCAAGAAGCGAGCCTGTCGCAACGGTCATAACGAAATCGAAATTCGTCATTTTCGAAAAGGCGCGCAGTCCGACGACGCGGACAAGAAGGACAACCCAGACCATACCGATTGCAGTGAGGAGGAGCCCTCTTAGAACGAGGTCCAGGGTCGGGTCGGCTACGAACATTGGCGGTATCTCCTCAGAATGACGCGTCTTAATGACGGGTCGCGAAGGCTTTGGCGTTGATCTAGACGGCAATGCATGAGCACGCCCGAAAGTCCCGTCGAAGATTTCCGTCATGCCCTCGCCGCGACCTTGCGCGCCCTCGGGCAGGTGGAAGAATATGAAGTCACTTACAC
>JBAUIQ010000254.1:0-5587 GCA_049683075.1 Pacificimonas sp. | reverse complement strand
ATCGTCATTACGGGCCGCCCGCTATCAGAGACGGCGACCGCGCTTGCAGATTGTCTTGCGCGCAATTGTCCAACCAACGAGGACATTCGCGTGACCCTCCAACATGCCGAGAATCAGTTCGTCGCGGGCGATTATCGCGGCGCACGCGCGACGTTGCAGTCTTCGGTCGGACGCAATGGCGACGAAGGCGAGACCCACCCGCACTTGGTTTCCAGCCTTTATCGCGCGAGTTCACGGATCGCCGAACATATCGGCCGCCCACAGCGCGCGCGTCAGGACTTGATCGGGGTCAGGGAGGCCGTGCGCGATGGCCTGCCGAAACGGGATGTTCATGTCCTGATGGCGGACATGGATGTCGCCGACGGGCAGATGAAGCGCGGCGAATGGCGGACGGCGCTGCGCAGTTACAAACATGTCGAAGAGCGCGCGCGCGACCATGGCAATTTGCAAGTGGCGAACTTTGCCTTTCTGCGGCGCGTGAACCTGATGTTCGCGGCGGGCGATACGAAGGGCCAGTGGCGCACTTATCAACGCCGCGCGCGGGCGGCGCTCGCCGACTTTATCGAAACACCGCCGCCGGGCGCCCAGTCCTTTGCCTTGGCCGCGCGCCTGTTGCAGGCGTCTCTCGCCTCTACCGATGGAGAACAGCCCGCGCGTGACGCTGTCATCGACGATTTTATCGCCGAAATGGGCACAAGCGCGCGCCCGACACTGATTCATTCCGACCCGATCGATCTTGGCGAGACTCCGGAAACGGGAACGCAAAATTTCGCGCCCGTGCAGGGCGGACAGGAAACCTGGGTCGACATCGGTTTTCTCGTGACCCCCGAGGGAACGGTCGACGATCCGATCGTGCTGCGCGGAACTGGTGAGAACGAAGCCTGGGTCGGGCCTGTCATCACCTCGATCCTCAGCCGACGCTATCTGCCTCTGTCACAAGAACCGGTAGCGCGCGACGGCGCCTATCGTGTCTAACGCTTTACGCATGTTTATGATCGGATGCGGGTGCCCGGTATTGGGACGCGCATTCGCGGGCGCAGCGACGAAGCGGCGATCCGGAGCATGGACCTGACACCGGTCGGCGACGAAGCGACCGGAAGCTAGATCAGGACGCTGCTTCCCAAATGCCGATGACGTGACCGTCGGGATCCTCGAAATGGAAGCGTCGGCCGCCGGGAAAATCGAAGATCGGCTGTACGATTCTGCCGCCTGCCACTTCGACCTGTGCCAGCATGGCCTCGAGATCGTCGGTCTCGAAATTCGGCAGCGGCGCGGTCAGATCGGTATCGGCATCGAGGCCGAGGTCGCCATGCTGCCCGATACTCCCCGCATAAGTTGGCGCGAAGCTGGTCATCTCCCACCCGAGCGCCTTTTCGTAAAAGGCTTTCGAGCGTTTGCTGTCGGCCACCGGCAATTCGGCATAATTCAGTATCGCTTTTGGCATCTTGCATCTCCTACCAGCTGGTCCAACCGCCATCGACGCTGAGCGCGGCGCCCGTGATTGAACGCGCGCTGTCGGACGAGAGGTAGACGGCCATATCGCCAATTTCCTCGGGCTCGACGAAGCGCTTGTTCGGTTGCACGGACAGGATGACGTTCCGGATCACGTCCTCCTCCGACATGTCGTGCGCCTTTGCCTGCCCGGCGACCTGACCCTGCACGAGCGGCGTGTTGACGTAGCCGGGACAGATGCAGTTCGCGGTGACGCCGCTCTCGGCATATTCCAGCGCGACGGATTTCGTAAAGCCGATAACGCCGTGCTTTGCAGCATTGTAGGCCGACTTGAACGGGCTCGCGACTTTACCCTGCGCGGACGCGATGTTGATGATGCGGCCCCAGTCCTGTTTCTTCATGTGCGGCAACGCTGCGGCGCTGGTGTAAAAGGCGCTGGAGAGGCAGATCGCGATGAGGGCTTCCCACTTTTCGGGCGGAAATTCATGGACGGGGGCGACGTGTTGAATGCCCGCATTGTTGACGAGAATATCCACGGGCCCGAGCGCGTCGGCCGCCCTCTCGACCAGCGCTGTGGCCTCTGTCCCCTTCGCAAGGTCAGCCTCCACGAACGCGGCGCGGATGCCATGATCGGTTTCAAGGCCCTGTCGCTGTTTCTCGATTTGGTCGGCATCGCCGAAGCCATTCAGGACAATATTTGCGCCGGCGGCGGCGAGCTGGCCCGCGATCGCGGCCCCGATGCCGCTAGTCGATCCAGTGATGAGAGCCGTGCGGCCCGAGAGGTCGGTCAACGCTGATCCTTCCTTGAAATGATCATGCTGCAGTGCAACATGAGTGAGGAATTCGGAGATCGTTATGCTGTACCAGACCTATGAGATGCAACGCGCGATGCTGGCGGGAATGGGCGCGGCCGCGCAGGCGGGGGCCAATATGCTCTCGAACGCCGCCAATCCTGCGGCCTATACGCCCGGTGGCCCCATCGTTGCGTCGGCGCTCGATGTGTTCGCCCATGCCGTCGAGCCACGTGGAAAGCCGGCATTCGGGCTGGATACGGTGGAGCTTGATGGGAAGACCTATGAGGTTACCGAAGAGATTACCAAGCAGCTGGCATTTGGACAGCTGAAGCGGTTCGTAAAGGTCGGCGGCAACGTCGATTCGAAGGGCAAGGCACAGCCGCGCTTGTTGATCGTCGCACCGATGTCCGGCCACTACGCGACGTTGCTACGCGGCACGGTCGAGCGGATGATCCCACACCACGATGTTTACATCACGGACTGGCGCGACGCGAAGATGGTGCCGATGGCCGAAGGCAGCTTCGATCTCGACGACTACATCGATTATGTGGAAGAGTTTTTGGAGCATATCGGCCCGGGCGCGCATATTCTGGCCGTCTGCCAGCCGTCCGTCCCCGTCTATGCTGCCGTCGCGCTGATGTCGGCCGAGAAGCACTCTGCCCTCCCCGCCTCGCTGACGATGATGGGCGGACCGATCGATACGAGAGAGGCGCCGACGGCGGTCAATGGGATGGCGACGAACAAACCGCACGCATGGTTCGAGCAGAACGCGATCGCCACGGTTCCGCCGGTCTATCCGGGCGCGATGCGAAGGGTCTATCCTGGGTTCATGCAGCTTGCGGGCTTCATGTCGATGAACCTCGCCGGGCATATGATGAGCCATTGGGAGATGTTCAAACATCTGGTCGCGGGTGATGGCGATACCGCCGACAAGACCAAGGAATTTTATGACGAGTATCGCGCCGTCTGCGACATGACGGCAGAGTTCTATCTGCAGACCGTGGATACGGTTTTCCAACGGCACCTACTGCCGACGGGGCAGATGACGCGGCGCGGCGATCCGGTCGATCCGTCGAAGATCACGGACGTCGCTCTCCTCGCCATTGAGGGTGAGCGGGACGATATCTCTGGCATTGGCCAGACCGAGGCCGCGCTGACACTGGCAACGAGTCTGCCCGCCGCCAAGAAGAAGTATTTTATGGCTAAAAAGGTCGGCCATTACGGCATCTTCAACGGGAGTCGCTGGCGCTCAAACATCGCGCCGGTGGTCGAGGCCTTTATCCAGAAACACGACTGAGGTTCCTGCGCTTATAAAAAAAGGGCGGCCCGAGAGCCGCCCTTTTCTTTGCGATGTGGGTCAACACTACTGCAGACCGGCGTACGCCTCGTTGCCGACAAAGCCAATCTTCGTGATGCCGTTGCGCTGTGCGTTTGCCATCAGCTCGCTGACTACCGAGTAGCGCGACAGCGCATCCGGACGGACGTGAATTTCCGGCTGCGGATCCATACGCGATGCCTGTTGGAAGAAGGCCGTCAGCTGCTGCTGAGATACCGGCGTGTCGTTCCAGTAGACGTCGTTCAGGAAGTCGATAGTGATCCGGTTGATGACCGGATCGACCAGCGGCGGAGTCGCGTTTGGATCGTCCACTGGCAGGTCGAGCTTCACCGCATGCGTCTGAATTGGGATCGTAATAATAAACATGATCAGAAGAACGAGCATGACGTCGATTAGCGGCGTCGTGTTCATCTCGATCATGGGGCCTCCGCCCCCACCCATTGAAATTGCCATTTGGCTTGCTCCTGTCTGTCTCGGGTCGGCTGCGCGCTAGAAGCGGCGCGTGACCGTTCCCGGTGGCGGTTCGGAAATAAAGGCGATCTTGATGAAGCCCGCACGCTGCACGGTGAAGATCACGCCGCCGATATTCTGATATTCGACACCGGCATCGCCGCGGATGTGCACCTCGGGCAACTCTGTAATGACACGACCCGCGGCCTCTTCCTCGTCGATGTAATTCTGCAGGTAATTGCTCAACGTCTGACGGAGTTCGTCGTAATTATCCATGCGCTGCATGCCGACGAAGACATCGCCCTGGCTGTTCACGGATAAGCTGACATTCTCAGGTTTCGTTTCCGTGGCAACGGAACGAACCTCGGGCATTTCGAGCGGTACATTCTGGATGACGACCGGAACGGTGATGAGGAAGATGATGAGAAGGACGAGCATGACGTCGACAAGCGGCGTCGTGTTGATCTCGTTCATCGGTGCGTCGGCGGGGCCTTCCCCGACTTTCATGGCCATAAGAGAGGTATTCCTTCGATCCTGAACTGATCGGCGCGGGTGGTGAGATCATTCACCGACCCGCGCCGGATACCGATGGCCTTACTTCTTCGGCGCGGTTGCCGTGGTCGTGGTAGACCCGGCGGTTGCCGTCGTGTTGGCCTTCACGCCAGCCGTTGCCGGCTTCACGGGCGTGCCCATCGTGCTGACACGCGAACCGGAAACGAGGAAGCCGTGCACGTCGTCCGAGAAGTTGCCGATGTGCTTCAGGACGTCGCGGTTGCGGCCAAGAAGATAGTTGTAGGCCAGCACGGCCGGAACCGCGACGAACAGGCCGACGGCGGTCATGATCAGCGCCTCGCCGACCGGACCGGCGACCTTGTCGATCGACGCCTGACCGGAAATGCCGATGCCAATCAGGGCGCGGTAAATACCGATGACGGTGCCGAGCAGCCCGACGAAGGGCGAGGTCGAACCCACCGATGCGAGGAAGCTGAGACCCGAAGCGAGCTTCGAGGAGATCGCGGCCTGCGAACGGGTAAGCTGCGCCGTAACCCACTCATGCTCGTCGATCTTGTCGGTCAGGCGACCTTCGTGATGCTCCGAAGCGCGGATGCCGTCGTCGACGATCATGCGATAGGGCGAGGTCTTCGGTAGCTTGGACGCGCCCTCGCGAAGGCTCGGTGCGCTCCAGAACTTCTTATCGACTTCCTTCGCCTCGTTCATGATCTTCCGCTGGTCCCACCACTTCGTGAAGAGAATGTACCAAGTGCCGAGCGACATGATGATGAGTACGGCCATAAGGAACCAGGCGACGGGACCGCCCTGCTCCATGGCAGCCATGAAGCCGAAGGCGTCCTCGGCCGCGACCTGCGTCGGCTCGTCCTGAGCGACCGCGGGTGCGGCCATGGCAAAAACGCCGGCGGCGAGCGTCGCCTTTGCTGCAAATGTGTGAATACGCATGGTCATGTCCTAATGTCCCCTACTGAGGTGATGTCTTGAGACTGTATGTGGTGAGTCTGGGCCGAGCAGCATGCCCGCCCCAACCCATTAACTTGTAATC
>JBAUIQ010000253.1:0-1650 GCA_049683075.1 Pacificimonas sp. | reverse complement strand
GCTGCGCCGCGCGCAGGAGCGCGTCGAGCAGGCACGCCCCTATGCGGAAAAGATGGAGGCCGTGATGGCGTCCCTCGGCGGCCGTGTCGTGCCCGGTCCGGACGCCTCACCGCTTCTCGTCGGCACGAGGAAGGCCGACACGCACCTCATGGGCGTCGCGACCTCCGATCGCGGCCTCGCCGGCGCCTGCAACGCCAAAATCGTCAAAAAGGCACGCGAGACCGCCGACAGCCTGATCGCGGCAGGTAAGACGGTGAACTTCTACCTGCTTGGTAAGAAGGGCCGCGCCGTCATCACGCGCGCCTATCCGGGCCCGATCGTTCACTTTCAGGACTTCTCCGACATCAAGGACCCCGACTTCGACTATGCCCGCGCCATCGCGGACGACATCGTCACGCGGTTCGAGGCGGGCGAGTTCGACGTCGCCCATCTCTATTATTCGACCTTCAAGTCCGCCCTCGCGCAGGACCCGACTGAACAGCAGATTATCCCGGTTCCCGTCGACGGTCATGCCGACGGCAACACCGCCACCGGTGCGATCGAATATGAGCCGTCGGAAGAGGCGATCCTCGACGACCTGCTGCCGCGCAATGTCGCCGTTCAGATCTTCAAGGGCCTCCTTGAAAACGGCGCGTCCGAACAGGGCGCGTCGATGACCGCGATGGACAATGCAACCCGCAACGCTGGCGACCTCATCAACGACCTGACCATCCAGTACAACCGCACGCGTCAGGCCGTCATCACGACCGAACTGGTCGAAATCATTTCCGGCGCCGAAGCGCTGTAGCCCGACAGGAGCGACTCCCATGGCAACCACCCCCACCACGAACAATATCGGCCGCATTGCGCAGGTCATCGGCGCCGTCGTCGACGTGCAGTTCGACACCGACCTCCCCGCCATTCTGTCGGCGCTGGAAACGCGCAACGGCGACAAGCGCCTCGTTCTCGAGGTCGCGCAGCATCTTGGCGAGAACATGGTTCGCACCATCGCCATGGACGCGACCGAAGGCCTCGTCCGCGGTCAGGAGGTCACCGACTCCGGCGACCAGATCCGCATGCCCGTCGGCCCCGAAACGCTCGGCCGCATCATGAACGTCATCGGTGAGCCGATCGACGAGCGCGGACCCATCGGCGCGGGCTCCTCCGCCCCCATCCATGCCGAGGCCCCGCTGTTCGTCGACCAGTCGACCGAAGCCGACATCCTCGTCACCGGCATCAAGGTGATCGACCTGCTCGCGCCTTACGCCAAGGGCGGCAAGATCGGCCTTTTCGGCGGTGCCGGCGTGGGCAAGACCGTGCTGATCCAGGAACTCATCAACAACATCGCCAAGGGTCACGGCGGCGTGTCGGTGTTCGCCGGGGTGGGTGAGCGGACCCGCGAGGGTAACGACCTCTATCACGAATTCCTCGATGCAGGCGTTATCGCCAAGAACGATGCGGGCGAGGCGATTTCGGAAGGCTCCAAAGTGGCGCTTGTCTTCGGCCAGATGAACGAGCCGCCCGGTGCGCGTGCGCGCGTCGCGCTGTCCGGCCTGACGATGGCGGAATACTTCCGCGACCAGGAAGGCCAGGACGTGCTGTTCTTCGTGGACAACATTTTCCGTTTCACCCAGGCGGGTTCGGAAGTGTCCGCCCTGCTCGGCCGTATTC
>JBAUIQ010000252.1:0-3919 GCA_049683075.1 Pacificimonas sp. | reverse complement strand
ACTCCTGACGGTTCAGGAAGAAGTCGCCCGTTGTGTCGAGGCGCGCAAACTGTTCGGCCACCATATTGATCGCGTCTGTCGAGACGTAGGGCATGGTTTGGTCCTGCTTATTGCCCTTCATCATTGGATTGACACCTGAGAGGTCGTAGATCGCGAATTCGGCAACCGACAACTTGCCGTCGTCGTTGCGATCGAGCTGCGCGAAGCTGGCACCCCCGTCCATACGCGGATCGGTAAGCCGCTCCTTAGCAGCGGCCATTTTCTTCACCTCGGTGCGGGCTTCGGTCTCGGTCGCCGTCACATCGATTGCGTCACGACGCTCCTGCTCCTCGGCCGTCAAGGTCTGCGCACGTCGAGCCGTGTATGTGGGCCCCTGCTCCATACGCGCAACTTCGAGAGTCTCGCCGTCGGCGTCGTAAACATCGACATCGTCCATCGCGTTCAGCTCCGCGAGTTCTTCATCGTCCGCATTGCTAAGATCGACGCTGTCGTTGAGGCCAAGTTCACCGTCGGCCATGCCATCGGCGCGCGGAAAGTCATCGTCGCCGTCCAGGATCTCGGCCTCCGCAACATCGACGTCCTCGACATCAGTCGCCTCACCACAAGCGGTAAGGCCGCCGATCGCCAAGGTTGAGAGTGCAGTCGCCATTGCGAGAGATTTGAAAGTCTGTGTCATATGATTACTCCTTCATTTGCGCCAAGAACGCACCAATGAGCGCTTGGTTTCCAAAGGAGATACTGTTGACGCCCTTTGATTGTTCCACGCATTGGCAATCGGCAGGCGAAGATCAAAATGAGTAGGTCAATCCATATTTATATAGCCTCGTCGATGCACTGGCTAATGATACTCGACCCTTAGAAACTACAGTAGTCGCTTATCCGCTCACCGGATCTGCCCAAAGCCTCTTGAGCCCGTACTGGACGTGCTGCAGCCGAACATAATGTTCGCGCGGCATGTCAAGGCCGGTGAGCGCGGCGACTTCGTTCAGGTCGTAGAGAAGTTCGCGATGAGTTTGATCCGCAATCGTGCTTTCGATGAAGCTGATCGCCGCGATCCGTACGCCGCGCGTGACGGGCATCACCTGATGCAGCGTATTGGAGGGATAAACGACGGCTGATCCGGGCGGCAGCTTAAAGTCTACACTGCGCGCGCCCATCTGAATATTGAGCTCCCCTCCGTCATAGCTGTCGGGGTCGGCCAAGAAGAGCGTGACGCTTAAATCGGTCCGCAGCATCTGCCGACCCAGCGGTATGAAAGCCGCATCGCTATGCGCGCCATAGGCCATGCCGGGCTCGTATTTTGTGATGAGTGGCGGCGCAATCCGTTTGGCGAAGGCAAAATTCGTGAACTCCTCCTGACGCATCAACGCCTGGACCAGCATCTGGCTGGATTGGCGATAAGCCTGCTCATCGTGCAGTTGCAGGTTGTTCTTCGACGTATTCGCCGGGTTTGAAATGCGCCCGTCGACGAAATTCCCGCTCGTGGCGATCTGCATTAATTGCGCCAGCTCCTGCGGCTGCAGGATGTCGGTCAGTGTCAGGAAATGCATGCCTTAAGTTCCCAAAGTTTCGAGCGCATGTCGAACCGGGCCATAGCGCGTGGCCCGCGTTTCAAGCCAAGCGAGCCCCTTGGCGATTTCCACCTGATGTTCGCGCAGCGCGTCGGCGATCACGTCGGCACGGACGGTCGGTGTATAGCTGTGCTCCGTCGCCTTCGAATAACGTGACATCAGCGGTCCGGCCACCACATCGGCGCAATCCGATGCCCTCGCGGCGAGCCCCAAGTGCTTTGCATAGGTCACCAGACACTGGGTGGGGTCGTTGAGAAACGCATCGAAGTCCGCTTGGAGGACGCGTCCCTCCGGCAAGTTTAGCAACGGCAGGACTCCAGCCAGCCATGACATCGCGACCAGCTCGCCCTCGCTCATCTCGTGCAGTGCCGTCCGATCGTCGGGGATGAAACGTGTCAGCATCCGCCGCCTGAAGGGCGCGAACATCGGCACCTCCTGGCGAGAGGCTGGGCCGCCGAAGATCGTCGCCAAATACGTCTTAGCCGATACCGTAAGCGCCAGAGCAGGCGCGCCGCCATTGAGGTCAAGAAGATCGTCGGCGATACCGGATGAAATGCTCGTCGCCTTCAGGATCGCGGTTTCCGCATCTGCATAGGTGCGGGCGTAGAGCGACATGAGAGCCGCCGTGAGCTGAGAAAGCTGCCCGGCCGACACGAGGCTATCGACATCTTCCCGTCCGGGCCAAGCCAGCGTGACGGTCCTCAACGCCTGCGGCTCCCGCACGGCGAGAACGTTCGGCAAAGCGCCCAAAAGCCGAGAGATCAGGGTCGATCCGACATGACCTATGTGAAGAATCATTGGCGTTGGGCGTTTCGGCAGTCGCGACAAAACGCCCAGAACATCGTCCGCGCCAACCCATTGGGCTTGCCGTCCGGCCTGCTGCATCATTCGCTGATCGAGAAACGCTTGATCGGAATAATCGGGTTTCGACAGCAGGGCGAATTGGAACATGCCCGGCCCAAAAGCGACCTCGATAGGAAAATGGTCCGGAGATCTCAGGTCGATCGACATAGTGTCCGATTACAACGGGGTGCGGGTTGTTGCAGCCTTAAAAAGAAAGGCCGCGCGCACCCTACGGGTTGCACGCGGCCTCTCTCGATTAGTCCGAGCGGCCCTTGCGGCCGGCGACCTCAGGCGTCCTTATCGGCCGCGCTTTCCTCTACCGCTTCGGCGTCGGGGGCGTCCGCGTCGACATCAGCTGCCTCGGCATCACCTTCGGCAGTTTCGCCTTCGACGGCGTCACCTTCGGCGGCTTCGCCTTCTTCGCCTTCTTCGCCTTCGGCCGGGCCTGCGCCTTCTTCGAAGACTTCACCGCGGGCTTCGGCATCGGCCTGCGCTTCTGCGCGCGCCAGAGCTTCGGCCGCGAGGCGTTCGCTCTCGGTCATGCCGTCATCGTCGTCATCACCGGCGAAGATGTCGATGCCTTGGCGCTGCATCTCGGCCTCTTCCTTCGATCGGGCGACATTCGCCTCAACATCGACGGAAACTTCAGGGTGCAGCGCAACGGCCACGGTGTGCATGCCGAGGTTTTTTATCGGCGCGGTCAGCGTGACCTGGTTCTTATCGACCTTGAAGCCGTCCTCGACGAGCGCGGACGCGATGTCGCGCGCACTAACCGAGCCATAGAGCTGGCCGCTGTCGGAGGACTGGCGGATCATGACGACCTGCGCGCCTTCCATCTTCTTCGCGTCGGCCTCGGCGCCTTCGCGCTTCTCGGCGTTCTCCTTCTCGATACGCTCACGATCAGCATCGAACGTCGCGCGATTGGCCTCGTTCGCGCGCAGCGCCTTGCCCTGCGGCAGGAGGAAATTGCGGGCGAAACCGGGCTTCACGGAAACGACGTCGCCGATATTGCCGAGCTTCTCGACGCGTTCGAGGAGGATGATGTCCATCTGTGCCATGGTGGTCTCTCCTCCTAGCGGACGATGAAGGGCAGCAGGCCGAGATGGCGGGCGCGCTTGATCGCTTTGGCCAGCTCACGCTGCTTCTTTGCGGATACCGCCGTGATGCGGCTGGGGACGATCTTGCCCCGCTCGGACAGGAAACCGCCGAGCAGCTTCACGTCCTTGTAATCGATCTTCGGGGCGTCCGGCCGGGAAAAGGGGCAGGACTTTTTGCGGCGGAAAAATGGGCGTGCCATGTGATGAGAACTCCTTAATCGCGGTCGCGGCGCTCACGGCGCTCGCGGCGTTCGTCGGCCTTGCGCATCTGAACGGAGGGACCTTCCTCCAGCTCGTCGACGCGAATGGTGAGGTGACGGATGACGTCGTCGGACAAACCGATCTGGCGCTCCATTTCCTTCACCGCCTCAGCCGGGGCATCGAGGTTCAGCATCACGAAGTGCGCCT
>JBAUIQ010000251.1:0-5349 GCA_049683075.1 Pacificimonas sp. | reverse complement strand
GCGCGGAGCCGGTTCCGGTTCGGGCGCCGACAAGGGATCGTCGGGCGTCGAGTCGCGCTGAAGCTGGGCGAGGAAGGCAGCCTGTTCGGCTTCTTGCGTCGCCTTCTCCTCAGGCGTGACGAGTTCTTCGGCGAGCGCGCGCTGTTGTTCGACAACAGCGGGAACGGTTTCGTCACCGCTCTCGTCTGCCGGGAACGCTTCCACGACATTCGTTTCGGTTGCATCAGGCAGCAGCTGTTCACGCTGTTCTGGCGTCAACATGTCCGCACCGAAGCCGTCCTCGGCATCGGCCGAGCCCATGTCGTTCCAGCCGCAATCGTCGTCGGCGGCGCTCTCGTCACCTTCGTCGAAGCGGTAGGCTTGGGGGCGCATCGCGGGTTTCGCGCCGCCCTTTCTGGCGAGCAGCGAGCCCGAGAGCGAGCCGAAGCCGCCCGAGGCGCTCTTTTCCTGTGTCATCATCATCTCTCCTCCGGCCCCCACCTAAAAGGCGGCCTTGCGGCCGAAGCCGCCGCCGGCGCGCGGACGATGCACAGGGGCGGCCACGGCTGCCTGTCCCGGTGCGTTGAAGACGGTACGGCGGAAATTCCGCTCGAGACGATCGGCGACATATTCCCAAAGATCGCAAATCTCTTTTGCAGACTTACCCTGAGGGTCGCACTCCATGACCGTGCGGCCATCGATCATCGAAGCGGCGTAATCCGTGCGATGATGCAGCGTGACCGGCGCGAGGGTGCCGTGCTGAGACAAGGCGACCGCGGCTTCATAGGTAATCTTCGCACGCGGCGTCGCGGCATTGATGACAAAGATGAGCGGCTTCCCGGCGCGGTCGCAAAGATCGACGGTCGCACCGGCGGCGCGAAGATCATGCGGGCTTGGCCGGGTCGGAATGACAACGAGTTCCGCGACGCTGAGCACACTCTGGATCGCGACTGTGATGGCAGGCGGCGTGTCGATAACGGCAAGCTTGAAACCCTGCTGGCGCAATGCCTCCAGATCGGTCGCAAGTCGCGCAACGGTCGTTTGGGCAAAAGCCGGTGCATCCGATTCGCGCTCGTTCCACCAATCGGCGAGCGATCCCTGCGGATCGATATCGATAAGGACGACGGGCCCGGCACCCGCACGCTCGGCCTGGACGGCCATATGCCCAGAGAGCGTCGTTTTGCCCGACCCGCCCTTCTGAGACGCAATTGCCAAGACCCGCATTTGGCTAACCCCAATTCACTTGAACCCGTGTTCAGATGCATTGCACTTGGACCGCGCCCGCCTAATTTTCGGTAAAGACATCGTTCGCTATGAGGGGCAGCATGATCTGGAAGAATACTCGTTACGCCCTCGTCGGCGCCATCGCCGCGGCTCTTGCCACGTCCGCAATCGCAAATGTCGCCGATGGCGTCGAAAGGTGGAAGGCTGGCGACTATAAGGAGGCGGTGATCCTCTGGTTGCCAGCGGCGGCGCGGGGCGACGGACATGCCCTTTTCAACCTCGGCCTCGCACATCGGCAGGGCCGCGGGGTTCCGAAAGATCTTGCGCGTGCTGAGGATTTTTTCAAACGCGCGGCCGCCAAGGGGCACAACCCGGCCCGCACCTATCTCGGCATTTTCCTCGCAAGGCGCGGTGAAACTGCCGAGGCCGTGAAACTGTGGCGAACCGCGGCGGCGAAAGGTGATCCCCACGCGCGCTACATGCTCGGCATTCGCATGTTCAATGGCGACGGCGTCAAAAAGGACTGGCCGCGGGCCTATGCGTATATGCTGACGGCGCGGAATGCCGGGCTGCGCCAGGCAGAGCGCGCGCTTGTCAAAATGGACGCGAATCTGCCGCCAAAGATCAAGGCCGAGGGTGAAGCGCTTGCGGAGCGGTTGATGTCACGTGGGCGCACACCTGTCGCGGCCGTGGCTGAGTCCGCCGAGACGCCAGCGCTTGATGGGGACGCCGCTCCAGCAGAACGCGCGGCAGCTATCGTGGCATCTTTGGAGGACCAGTCGGTGGCCAGGACAGCCGTGCCCGCCCCCGCGCCGCCGACCGCCGCCAGTGTTTCGAGTGAAATGGCGGACGACGACCCATACGCTACCGTGGGCACGCCCGGCTGGCGCGTACAGGTCGGCGCATTCGATCGTGAGGCGACGGCACGGGAAGGATGGTCCGGTATCCTCGCGGCCCAGCGCGAACTTTTAAGCGCGCGCGAAGCTGTCTTCCAGCCCTTCGCTGGCGGCGTGCGACTCCAGGTCGAAGGCTTTTCAGGACGCGACGACGCGCGCGCCTTTTGCGATCGACTGTCTGCCAGCGGTCAGGCGTGTTTCGCCACGTTGGTTCAATAGGGCGTACGTTTAACCGATTCTTCGTGGCAAGTGATTACAGACTGCCATCTGTTTTACATTGCGGGATTTCGGACGGATGGATGAAGGCATTATGGATAGCGTCGGAGGGCCAGCTGCCACGCCCTGTTTTCCGACGGCAAACGTGCTTACACTCGCCGCAAAGGACGGACGGTGGACGGCCAAGGCTCGCCGTCTTGGTGCGACCGGCGCTTTCGTCGAGACTGTCGGTCGGCCGGCACTCGGCAGTCAGGTGGCACTCGCGCACCCTGAAGTCGGAGCGATCGTCGCGGATGTTCAAGGTCACGACCTGGATGGGGTGCGCCTGACGTTCGAGACGACGGCAGAGTCGGCGGCATTCGCGCTTGCCATGACGGCCTGCGGTATGACTGTTTCGGCAACCTAAAGCCGATGACGCTCGACGCCTGCGGACGCGAGCTTGTCAGCTAGACGCTAGAACGAGAACTGTTCGGCGATATCGTTCGACAAGGCGTTATTGTCCGCGATGAACTGCTGCAGAAACTCATGCAGCCCGGTCTTATAGATCGCGTCGATATCGGTGCGGCCGAGGTTGTCCGACATACGCTTGGCGCGGCGGTCGGCGATACCGACACGGCCGTGTGCCGCGCGTAGATCCTGAAGATATTCCGATGCCACATCCATGCAGTGGAAGAGGCTACGCGGAAGGTCGTCCTTCAAGATGAGAAGGTCCGCGATCAGCCACGGCTTCAGGTTCTGCCGATAAATATGCCGATAGGCTGTGACCGCGCTGACCGAGCGGAGAACCGCCGTCCACTGTGCTTGGTCGAGCGCGCCGCCGACATCCTCGTCGTCAGGCAGCAGGGTGTGGTACTTTACGTCGAGAAGGCGCGCCGTGTTGTCTGCCCGCTCGATCATCGTCCCGAGCCGGATAAACCAGAAGTTTTCACCACGCACGAGCGTTCGCCAAATGGCACCCTCAAAATTGCGGACCTCCTGCTTCACGCGGTCGATTAGCGTAGCGATATCGAGCGGGCGGTCGATGTCGCGCATGCGCTCCGTCATCTCGATATAGCCCTGGTTCAGGGTTTCGAACGCCTCTCTTGTAAGCGCTGTACGAACGACACGCGCGTCGGCGCGAGCGGCAGCCACGCAGCAACGCAATGAACTGGGATTCTCTGGGTCTAGCGCAAGAAAGTCGGTGACCGCCTCACGATTGAAGGGAATTTCCTTTGCTTCGAACAGACTGGCTGTACCGGACGACTTGACGGCGCTCTTCCAGCCGGAATTTTTGTCTGGCTGGGGAAGGGTTTCGAAGCGGTAGGCCGCCTCCATCAAGCGCGCGACGAAATCGGCACGCTCGACGTGGCGGCCGAGCCAGAAAAGGGCGGATGCGGAGCGTGACAGCATCAGGCGAGAACCCAGCTGTCTTTGGTGCCGCCGCCTTGACTAGAATTCACGACGAGCGATCCCTCTTCAAGGGCAACGCGGGTCAGGCCACCGGGGACAACCTGCGTTTTTTCCGCGCCGGAGACAACGAAGGCGCGAAGGTCGACATGCCGCTCTGCAATGCCGTCGCCGATAACCGTCGGTGCGGTCGAAAGCGCCAATGTCGGCTGAGAAATATAACCGTCCGGATCGTCTTTGATCCGCAACGCGAACTCGTCGATTTCGTCCTTGGTGGCGGCAGGACCGATCAGCATCCCGTAGCCGCCCGAAGCGTCGACGCGCTTCACGACCAATTCGGAGAGGTTATCGAGCGTATGCTGGAGGGCGTCCGGCTCGCGGCAGCGCCACGTCTCGACATTCTTCAATTTAACGTCCTCGACACTGGACAAACCCATGTAGAATTTTACGATTTCGGGAACATAGCTGTAAATCGCCTTGTCATCCGCGACGCCGGTGCCGGGTGCGTTGACGATTGTGACGTTCCCCGCCTCATACGCGTCCATGAGGCCCGCAATACCTAGGATCGAATCCGGGCGGAAGGCGAGGGGATCGAGGAAATCATCGTCGATGCGCCGGTAAATGACGTCGACGCGTTCCGGTCCCTCCGTCGTCCGCATGTAAACGGCGCGATCCGCAACGAAGAGGTCGCTGCCCTCCACCAACTCGATGCCAAGGCGGTCCGCGAGAAAGCTGTGCTCGTAATAGGCGCTGTTGAGCGCACCGGGGGTCAAAACGACGGCGACCGGATCGCCGCGCACGCCCGTCGGTGCGACGGCGCGGATCATGTCCTGCAGATAGTCGATGTAGCTTTCGACGGGACGCACACTGTGTTGCTGGAACAGCGTCGGAAAAAGCCGCAGCATCGCCTCTCTGTTTTCCAGCATGTAAGCGACGCCCGATGGCGTCCTGAGATTGTCCTCCAGAACGAAGAAATCGTCGGCGGTCCGCACCATGTCGATGCCGCTGATGTGGGAATAGACCCCGCCCGGCGGCTTGATACGCGTCATGGCGGGCTGAAATTGCGGATTGGCGAGGACGAGCTCTTCGGGAATGATCCCTTCTTTCAAGATCCTACGCTCGCCGTAGATATCGGCAAGGAACAACTGCAGCGCGTCGATACGCTCCACGATGCCGTCTTCGAGAGAGGCGAACTCATCACCCGTAACGATGCGCGGAATCACGTCGAAGGGGATGATTTTTTCGTCGCCTTCATCGCTACCATAAACCGCGAAGGTAATGCCGAGGCGGCGAAAGGCGAGCTCGGCGGCGCCGTGGCGCTTCGCCAGTTCCTCAATGGAGACCCCTTCGAGCCATTGGGAAAGGCCCGCATAGGCAGGACGGATGTCCGCGCCAGAGCCATACATTTCGCTAAAGCTTCCGGGTCCCGCCATGGTGCTTACAAGAGACCGTGACGGGCTTTGTTCCGTAGCCGTCTTTAGGCGCGTCGGAATATGAGGGAGATATTGTTCGCGGGCATCTCGCAAAGCGTGTCGAGGTGCATCCCGTTTGCTGCCGCCAGCGCCTCAGCGTCGACGACGCGGCGCAGGCCCCAGTCCGGGTTCCGGGCATGAAGGTCTTCATCGAAATCGAGGTTGGACGGCGCAGT
>JBAUIQ010000250.1:0-3948 GCA_049683075.1 Pacificimonas sp. | reverse complement strand
ATGCGCGACGGCACGCCGAGCGGATTCAAGACGATATCGGCATGGGTGCCATCTTCAAGGAACGGCATGTCCTCGACCGGCAGGATGCGCGAAATGACACCCTTGTTGCCATGACGGCCGGCCATCTTGTCGCCCGGTTGCAGCTTGCGCTTCACCGCGACGAAGACCTTCACCATCTTGAGGACGCCCGGCAGCATTTCGTCACCGGCCTGAAGCTTCTCGACCTTCTCTTCGAAACGGTCCTTCAGGTTCTTCTGCGCGTCGTCATACTGGCCCTTCATGGCCTCAAGATCGGACTGCACCTTGTCGTCGGTGACGGCGAACTTCCACCAGTCCTTGCGCGGCTCGATGGCATCCAGCGCATCGGCAGTGATCGCCTCGCCCTTCTTGAAGCCCTTCGGTGCCGCGGCGGCCTTCTGACCGACCAGCGTTTCCTTAAGGCGATTGTAGGTCGCCCGGTCGAGGATGGCACGTTCGGTCTCGCGGTCGTTCTCGAGGCGCTCGATCTCCTCACGCTCGATCTGCAGCGCACGCTCGTCCTTGTCGATGCCGTGGCGGTTGAAGACCCGCACCTCGACGACCGTTCCTGCCACACCCGGCGGCAGGCGCAGCGACGTGTCGCGCACGTCGGACGCCTTCTCGCCGAAGATGGCGCGAAGCAGCTTCTCCTCCGGCGTCATCGGCGATTCGCCCTTCGGCGTGATCTTGCCGACGAGGATATCGCCCGGCTCGATCTCGGCGCCGATATAGACGATGCCCGCCTCGTCGAGGTTGCGAAGCGCTTCCTCGCCGACGTTCGGGATGTCGCGGGTGATCTCTTCCGGGCCCAGCTTCGTATCGCGGGCCATGACCTCGAATTCCTCGATGTGGATCGAGGTGAAGACGTCGTCCTTCACGATGCGCTCGGAAATGAGGATCGAGTCCTCATAGTTGTAGCCATTCCACGGCATGAACGCGACGAGCACGTTCCGGCCGAGCGCCAGCTCGCCCAGCTCCGTCGACGGGCCGTCGGCGATGATGTCACCCTTGGTGACGACGTCGCCCACCTTCACCAGCGGCCGCTGGTTGATGGCGGTGTTCTGGTTCGAACGCTGGAACTTCCGCAGCTTGTAGATGTCGACCGCGCTTTCGCCCGGGTTGAGGTCAGCGGTGGCGCGCACGACGATGCGCTCAGCATCGACCTGGTCGATGACGCCTGCACGGCGCGTGGTGACGGCGGCGCCGGAGTCGCGGGCGACGGTGCCCTCCATGCCGGTGCCGACGAACGGCGCTTCGGCCTGGACGAGCGGCACAGCCTGCCGCTGCATGTTCGAACCCATCAGCGCGCGGTTGGCGTCATCGTTTTCGAGGAACGGGATCAGCGAGGCGGCGACCGACACCAGCTGCTTCGGACTGACGTCCATCAGCGTGATCTGCTCGCGCTGCGCCATCAGGAACTCGCCCGCCTCGCGGCTGGAGACGATCTCCTCGACGAAACCACCCTCGTCATCGAGGTCGGCGTTCGCCTGCGCGATGGTGTGCTTCTGCTCTTCCATCGCGGAGAGATAGACGACCTCGCCCGTCACCTTGTGATCGACGACCTTGCGATAGGGCGTCTCGATGAAGCCATATTTGTTGACCCGGCTGAATGTCGCGAGGCTGTTGATCAGGCCGATATTCGGCCCCTCCGGCGTCTCGATGGGGCAGATGCGGCCATAATGCGTCGGGTGCACGTCGCGGACCTCGAAGCCAGCGCGCTCGCGGGTCAGGCCGCCCGGGCCGAGCGCCGAGACACGCCGCTTGTGGGTGACCTCGCCCAGCGGGTTGGTCTGGTCCATGAACTGCGACAGCTGCGAAGAGCCGAAGAATTCGCGCACGGCGGCGACGGCGGGCTTCGCGTTGATGAGATCGTTCGGCATGACCGTGTCGACGTCGACGCTGGACATGCGCTCCTTGACCGCGCGCTCCATGCGAAGAAGCCCAACGCGATACTGGTTCTCCAGCAGCTCGCCGACCGAGCGCACGCGGCGGTTGCCGAGATTGTCGATGTCGTCAATCTCGCCCTTGCCGTCCTTCAGGTCGACCATGGTCTTCACGACCTCGAAAATATCCTCGTCGCGCAGCGTCGTCATCGCATCGTCGACATCCATGTCGAGACGCATGTTCATCTTGACGCGGCCGACGGCGGAGAGGTCGTAGCGCTCCGGATCGAAGAACAGCCCGGCGAACATCGCCTCCGCCGTCTCGCGCGTGGGCGGCTCGCCCGGGCGCATGACGCGGTAGATGTCGGCGAGCGCGGCGTCGCGCTCCTCAGCCTTGTCGGCGACGAGCGTGTTCCGCATCCAGGGACCGACCGACTGGTGGTCGATGTCGAGAAGCTCGATCTCCTTGACCTTCGCCTCGGTCAGGCGCTCGATTGCGGCCTCGTCGATCTCTTCGCCCGCTTCCACATGGATGCGGCCGGTCTTGACGTCGATCATGTCGTGCGCGGCATAGCGGCCGAGGATTTCCTCGGTCGGCAGCAAGAGCTCTTCCATCCCGCCCTCGGCGGCCTTCTTGGCGGCGCGCGGCGTGATCTTCTTGTTGGCCGGGAAGACGATCTCGCCCGTCGCCGGATCGGCGAGGTCGTAGATCGGCTTCTTGCCGCGCCAGGCGTCGGGCAGGAACGGCGTCTTCCAACCCTTCTTGTCGCGCGTGTAAGTAACCGTGTTGTAGAAGCGGTTGAGGATTTCCTCAGGCGACGTGCCGCGCTTCAGGACCTTCTGGATCTGCGCCTTCGCGCCCGTCTCGCCGCCCGTGATCATCCGGCCCGCCTCAACGAGGCCGTGGACGCCCGAAACTGTCAGCTTATCCTTTTCGACCGCCTCGATGCGGCCCATGGTGATCGCGCCCTCGATAATGGCGTCCTCGCCGACCTGATATTTACCAGTCGGCTTGTCGATCTCGACAGTCAGGGGGCCAAGCGCCTGAAGCAGCGTCGTGACCGTGATCTTGCGCTTCCGGTCGATGCGGACGTTGACGATGTCCTTGGCGTCGAACTCGAAGTCGAGCCACGAGCCGCGATATGGGATGATGCGCGCGGCGAACAGGAACTTCCCCGATGCGTGCGTCTTGCCGCGGTCATGGTCGAAGAAGACGCCGGGCGAGCGGTGCATCTGTGAGACAATGACGCGCTCCGTGCCATTGACGATAAATGTGCCGTTCTGCGTCATCAACGGCATGTCGCCCATGTAGACGTCCTGCTCCTTGATATCCAAAACGGAGCGGGCTTCGGTGTCGGGGTCGATCTCGAAAACGATGAGGCGCAGCGTCACCTTCATCGGCGCGGCATAGGTCAGCCCGCGCTGGCGGCATTCCTCGGTGTCGTATTTCGGCGCTTCGAGTTCGTAATGCACGAAGTCGAGCTCCGCGGTCCCGGCGAAGTCGCGGATCGGGAAGACCGAGCGCAGCGTCTTTTCGAGCCCGGACACGTAGTCGTCCTCGGGACGAGAGCGCAGGAACTGCTCATAGCTTTCGCGCTGAACCTCGATCAGGTTCGGCATCTCGATCGCCTCTTTGATGTCGCCGAACATCTTGCGGACGCGCTTCTTGCCGATGAAGCTCTGGGCCTGCTGCGTTGCCATGAAATTCCCCTGGGTCTCAAATGATCGTCTCGGGTGCGCGATAGGGCGGCGGTTCTGACGAACGCGAAGACGGACGTCACCGACGACCCCGTCCGGGCCACCGCTGGCGTCATTCTCATCTCACGTCGCGAAACCACCGGTGCTCCCTCCTTAGAAACCGTCCGCGCGAAAGACGGCCCCTGTCTCGGAGCTTTTGGTGTGACAGCGATATAGGAAAGGCGCGGGGCAGAGTCAAAGCCGCGTTCGCAATTTCATCCCATGACGAGCGACCGGATAAGCAAGCCCGACGCCCTCCCGAAACGAAGTGCGGCGATTGGCTCGATCACCTGCTAGACGGGTGTCATTC